>JBKKDW010000140.1:0-10355 GCA_046708025.1 Candidatus Limnocylindrales bacterium | reverse complement strand
TGGCGATTCTGGCCCTGCTCGATCATCGAAGCCGCCGGTCGATCGTCTGGCCGACCCTGGGTGCGGTGGCCCTCGTCGGGTTCCAGGCCTGGCTGGGCCGCGAGACGGTCCGGCTCGGGAACAGCGGGGAATCCGTCAGCGCGCACCTGGCGGCGGCCATGCTCCTGGTCGGGCTGCTGGTCTACCTGACCGTGCGCGCCGGCTATGCCGGGCGGCTCGCGGAGCGCGGCGGGCGGCTCGCGGAGCGTGGCGGGCGGCTCGTGGAGCGTGGGACGAGCCAGCGATTCACGTTGCTCGCCGCGTTCGGTGCGGTGGCGACCTTCGCGTTGCTGCTGTTCGGGTCGCAGGTGACCGCCACTGACTCCGCTCTCGTGTTCCCGGACTGGCCGCTCATGGGCGGGTCGCTGGTTCCGGCGCTGACCGAGGCCACCTCGGCGCACGTCCTGCATCGCTGGGTGGCCGGTGTGGTGGGGCTGATCGTGCTCGCCATTGCCGTCGCCGCGTGGCGCACCGAGCGCGACCGGCCGACGCTCGTCCGGCTCGCCGTCGGTGGCGCGACCCTGTTCGCGCTCCAGGTCGCGATCGGCGGGGCGCAGGTCATGACTCGGCTGGCGGAATGGACCCAGACGCTCCACCTTGCCCTGGGTGCGGTGATCTGGGCGATCCTGGCGGGGCTGACCTTCACGAGCTACTACTCGGCACGGGCGGCGGCCGGCGCCACGGCCGCGGATGAACCGGCCGCCCACAGCGGCTCCCGGACCGTCGGCGACGGGTCGCGAACCGCCGGCGATACGATCCGCGCCTACATCGCCCTGACCAAGCCGCGAATCATCGAGCAGCTCCTGGTGACGACCGTTCCGGCCATGGTCCTCGCGACCCGCGAGCTGCCGGGCGCAACCGGTGGTGTGGACTGGGCGGACTGGGGCGCCCTGGTCTTCTGGACGATGCTCGGAGGCACCCTCGCGGCCGGCAGCGCCAACGCCATCAACTGCTATCTCGATCGCGACATCGACCTGCTGATGACCCGGACTCGACGCCGTCCCCTGCCGGCTCACCAGGTGGAGCCCGACCGGGCGGTGGTCTTCGGCCTGGCCCTCGGGGTCATCTCGTTCGTGGTCATGGCCTGGTTCGTCAACCTGGTCGCCGCGTTCCTGACGCTGCTCGCGATCGGCTTCTACGTGGTCGTCTACACGATCCTGCTCAAGCGTTCCACGCCCCAGAACATCGTCATCGGGGGAGCCGCCGGCGCATTGCCGCCGGTCATCGGCTGGGCTGCCGTGACCGGCGATATCGGGGTTCCGGCCGTGCTCCTGTTCGCTCTCGTCTTCTACTGGACCCCGCCCCACTTCTGGGCGCTCTCGCTGCGGATCCGCAAGGATTACGCGGCCGCCGGCGTGCCGATGCTGCCGGTGGTCAAGGGAATCCCCGAGACGACCCGCCAGATCGGACTGTATGCGGTCCTGATGGTCGCGATCTCGCTGGTCCTGTGGGCCGTTGCCCGGATGGGCGCGATCTATCTCGCCGCAGCGCTCATCCTTGGCGCGATCTTCCTGTGGCAGGCGTACCGGCTGTGGCGGCGCGGGGCGTCGGAGGAAGCGTCGACCGCCGGCGCGATCCGGCTCTACAGGTACTCGATCAGCTACCTGAGCCTGCTCTTCCTGGCAGTCGCGGTCGACGCGCTGGTGATCACCCCGATCTGACGGAGGGCCGGCCGGCGCGATGGAGATCCACTTCCTGGGTGGGGCGACGACCGTCACCGGGTCCCAATACCTGTTGGTCACCGAACGGGCGCGGGTCCTCATCGATTGCGGCATGTTCCAGGGCAGCCCCAACGAATCGATACGCAATCGTGTCCCCTTCGCGTTCAACCCGGTCGAGCTCGACGCTGTCGTGCTGACGCACGCCCACCTGGATCACTGCGGGCTCCTGCCGCTCCTGGTCAAGGGCGGCTTCCCCGGCCCGATTCATGCCACTCCCGCCACGATCGAACTGGCGACCCTGGTCCTGCTCGATTCGGGCAGGCTCCACGAGGAATTCGCCAAGCGGGAAGCGCGCTGGGAGCGCCACCATCCGGACAGGGTCGAAGCGGACGACCTGAAGGAGACCGAGGCGTACCGGGCCGCGATCGAGCTGGCGGCCGTCCCGGGCTCCTGGCCTCGCGACCCGGAGGCGGATCTGCGGGCCCAGCCGCCGCACCTCGAGATCGACCTCGATGCCCCGCTCTACACGGCCCGTGACGCCGAACGCTCGCTGGCCCAGTTCCGGCCGGTGCCCTATGGCCGGGAGGTCGAGGTCGCTCCGGGCGTCCACGCCACGTTCCTCGACGCCGGCCACATCCTGGGTTCGGCGATCATTCGGCTGCGCGTGGCCGAGCGCGACGGCGCCGACGAACGAATCATCGTGTGTTCGGGCGACCTGGGCCGGCCAGGCACGCCGATTCTGCGCGACCCGACCGCCCTGGCAGATGCCGACTACGTGCTCGTCGAGTCGACCTACGGCGGGCGGGAGCACGAGCCAGGCGAGGAGGCCATCCGGATCCTGGCCGAGACCGTCCGCCTGGTCGCCGACGCGCGAGGCGTCCTGCTCGTCCCTTCGTTCGCGATCGGACGGACGCAGGAGGTGGTCTGGCAGCTCGACCGCCTGATCGAACGCGGCGAGATCCCACTTCTGCCGCTCTATCTGGACTCGCCGATGGCCTCGAAGGCGTCCGACATCTATCGCCGACACCCCAACGACTACGACGAGGAGACAGCGAAGTTCCTGCGGGAGGGTGCGAGCCCGCTCGACTATCCCAACCAGATCATCACCAACGACGTCAAGTCGTCGCAGGCGATTGCTCGGGCGCCGCGTCCGTACATGATCGTGGCCTCCAGCGGGATGTTGACGGGTGGCCGGATCGTCGCCCACCTGCGCACCCTGATCGACGACCCGGGCGCCACCATCCTGTTCGTTGGCTACCAGGGCGAAGGAACGCTGGGCGCCCATCTCCAGGCCGGTGCAGGCGAGGTCAGGCTGGACGGCCAGGCCCGTCGCGTGCGCTGCCAGGTGCGCTCGATCAGCGGCTTTTCGGCGCACGCCGACGAGACCGAATTGCTTGCATGGCTCGGCCACTTCGCGGCCGGAAAGCGGCCGGGCGACGCGGGCTATCCGCGCCGGGTCTTCCTGGTCCACGGCGACCCGGCGGCCCAGGTCGCGCTGGAACCGAAGGTGCGTGACCTGGGATTCGCGACCCACGTGCCCCACTGGCACGAGCGGGTGACCGTCGAGTAGCCCACGCCACTCGGCCCCGCATCACGGTGTCTCATCGGACCACGAACTCGGTGCCGGTTGTTGCGCAGGGTGGTGGTCTGCGCTACGGTTTCCGTGGCCTCATTCCGGGGGATTCGGCCAGATGCCCGGCTGCGGAGACATCCGCAGCCGGGCATCAACCTGTCCGGGCCCCACGCCCAGCAGGCACCGCTGGCGTAGGATCGAGCCTGCCCGAGAGAGGTGACCGTGCCCGACACCACCATCCTGACCGCGGCCGAGCTGGCGTCCGTGCGGCGCGACTACCGGGGCGCCTCATTGCTCCCCAAGCGCACCTATCACGACGCGTCGATCTTCGACTGGGAGCGAGCGGCGATCCTGCGGCACGATTGGGTGCTCGTGGCCCGCGAGGAGGACGCCGCCCAACCGGGCGCCTACCTGCTGGTGGAGGTGGACGGCGAGAACCTGATCGTGGTCCGCGGCCGGGACGGTCGGCTGCGAGCGTTCCACAACGTCTGCCGCCATCGCGGGACGGCCGTGCTCGAGGACCTGTGCGGGACGGCGGTCCGCTTCCAGTGCCCGTATCACGCCTGGATCTACGACCTGGATGGATCGCTGATCCAGGCCAAACACACCGAGGGCCTGGATGACTTCAGCTACGAGGCCTTCAGCCTCGCCGCCGTGCGCCTGGAGAGCTGGCAGGGGTTCGTCTTCGTCAACCTGGACTCGGACGGGCCAGCCCTGGCCGGGCAGCTTGGTGACCTCGTCGAGCACCTCGACCGGTTCGACTTCGGGCGACTGCGCTCCGCGAAACGGCTCGAGTACCCGGTCGCGGCGAACTGGAAGTTCATCGCCGAGAACTACTCGGAGTGCTACCACTGCCCGGGCGTCCACCCGCAGCTCAACCGCCTGACGCCGTACGACCTGGGCGGCGACTTCGAGCCACACGGGGCCTGGCAGGGCGGCTGGATGGAGCTGGTCGGCGAGGCGGAGACGATGGCCCTCGACGGCGGCCACGGGTCGCGGGCCGGTCGGCCGCCGATGCACGGGACGAGCGCGATCGACGAGCGCCGGATCTACTACTACCTCGTCTGGCCGCTGGCCTTCATTTCGGTCCACCCCGACTACCTGCTGCTCCACCGGCTTATACCCCTTGGCCCGGATCGGACGCGGGTGGTCTGCGACTGGCTGTTCGAGGCGGGCACCATCGCGCTGCCCGATTTCGACCCGTCTGACGCGGTCGCCTTCTGGGACCTGACCAATCGCCAGGATTGGCACGTCTGCGAACTCCAACAACGAGGTACCGCCTCGAGCTCGTGGCTGGCCGGGCGCTATTCGAACCTGGAAACCTCGGTCCAGGCGTTTGACCGGATGGTCGCCGACCGCTACGCAGGCGAGCCGATCTCGGCCGCCCGCACGATCCCCGAGCGGCCCGACCCGCGTCGCCACGCGGTTCGGTCGTTGTAGGTCACCGTCGCCGGGCGGGCCTCGTTCGGGCGGCAATGCGGGCGAGGGCGCCGTCCCAGTCGACGTCGAGCGAGCGGCCCGGCGCGTCCAGGTCGACCAGCAGCGGGGCGTGGTCGGACGGGATCGGCGGGCCCTTGCGCGCCTGCCGATCGATCTCGGCATCGACCAGGCGGGCCGCGACGGGCGCGGCCAGCAGGAGATGGTCGATCCGCATGCCCAGGTTCTTGTGGAACATGCCCGCCCGGTAGTCCCACCAGGTGAACCGCCCCGTCTCCGCGTGGCGGGCGCGATAGCCGTCGGTCAGGCCAAGGTCGAGCAGAGCCCGGAAGGCGGCCCGCTCCGGCTCGGAGACGTGGGTCCCGCCATGAACGGCGGCGGCGTCCCAGACGTCATCGGCGGTCGGCGCGATATTGAAGTCGCCGCCGATCACCAGGTCTCCGCCCACCGCATCGATCTCGCCGATCCAGCGCGCGAGCCGCTCGAACCAGGCCAGCTTGCCGGTAAAGAAGGGCGACCCGACAACCCGGCCATTCGGGGCGTACAGGCTCACGATCCGCAGCCCGTCGACCGTCGCCGCGAGCATCCGCGCCTCGTCGAAGGGATTGAAGTCGTCCTCGCCGGTCGCCTCGGCTCCGGCGCCACCAGGTCCGGAGTCGCGCACCGGGCCATCCCCGAAATTGGTCACAATGTCCGAGCACGACAGACCGTTCCTGACCGCGATCGCAACCCCGTTCCAGCGCCCCTCGCCATGGTGAAGGAGCTGGTAGCCAGCCATCGCGAAGGCCATGACCGGCGCGTCGGCATCGGTCAGTTTCGTCTCCTGAAGGAGCAGGATGTCCGGTGCCGCGCGCCCCAGCCAACCTTCCACTGCCTCCTGGCGGGCCTTGAGCGAGTTGACGTTCCAGGTGGCGATTCTCATGCAGGTGAGGGTAATGGCGCCCCGAAGGTCTAGCTTGGAGGGAGCGGCGGCGCCGGCCGATACGACGGCGGCAACGGAGTGCCTGTCTCGGGTACCTCGACCTCGACGATGTCAGCCCGCATCGGACCGAGCAGGCCAAGCAACTCGTCCTGCTCGCGCTTCGGGACGGAGAACTGATCCAGGGTCGCGACGAGATCCGCGACCAGGGCGTCGAACTCGCCGGCCGTCACCCCCATGCCGGTATGGGTCTCGGCCATGTCCCGGCCGGTGTAGGTACATGGGCCGCCACTGGCCGCACAGACCTGGTCAACGAGCATCGCCTTCAGCCGAGGGACGTCACTCGTGCCGAACTTCCTGTTAATTCGCTCGTCCTGGGCCGCCCGACCAACAAAGTCGTCAACTACGGCGATGATGGAGGCCTTGCCTCCAAGTCGGTCGTACAACGAGGCCTGCATGGTTCACCCTCCTTCGAATTCCAACTCGGGCTGCGGCGTCGCTCCACTCGTAAGCATAGGCGCCAGGAGATCGGGATTCAGTAGCGCCGGCCGCGCTGGCGCGCGAGGGCGAAGGTGGCGGTGTCCGCCACGGCCATCACCGCCATGGTGCCGGCCTGGACCGGATCCGACACGACCAGGTCCACGTGCTCGGTGATCGAGCCGACCATGTTCAGGGCGATGATCGGAATACCGACCGCGCGCAGCTCGTCGGCGGCGAGGCTGATGTCACCGCCCATGATCGAACCGGCCAGGACCAGCAGCCGCGCCCGCGGCAGGTCCGCCACGGCCCGGACGGCCGCCGCGATGTTGTCTTCGCCAACGAGCGGGATCGTATCGACGCTGATCCGCTCGCCGCGCAGGTTGTGGCGATCCGCCTCGCTGACCGCGCCGAGCGCCACCTGGGCGACCTGTGCGCCGCCGCCGACCACGATGACCCGCTTGCCGAAGACGGTATCGAGCGCTCGCGTCAGGTGGATCGAGCGAACGTCGTCCAGGTCCCGCAACCCGGCCACCAGGGCCCCCTGGCTGATTCCCTCGACCTCCAGTTCGATCTCTGCCAGCGGCGGGTCGCCTTCGATCTGGCGAACCGTCGCCAGCGCGCGGATCCGCCCACCGAGGCCGGCCACCCGCGCGGTGACGGCGGCGACGGCGTCGGCGCGGTCGACGACGTCGAACCGGATCGCCGCGGTCTCGGCGGACGTTGGTCGGGGCATCAACCGGGCGAGCGCCCGGCCGCTCCGGGCCGGAGATCGTTGACCGAGAGCGCTCCCGGCTCCAGCCCACCGGTCGGGTCGTGCTCCTCGAAGGCCAGTTTCAGTGTCGCGAAGGCTTCGCGCGTGGCGGCCGCATCCGAGGTGGTGAGCATGAGCGCACCGTCGGTATCCTCGGCGACGCCGACGATGCCCGTGATGTTGACGCCGCGCTCACCGAGCGCCGTCGCAACACGGGCGAGCGAGCCCGGGCGATCGTCGAGCCTGACCGTGAACCAGACCGTCACGACGATACCTCCTGTGCGCGCGATGGTACCGCGGCGTCACGTCCGCGGGCGGCCCCTGAGCGCCGTCCAGCCGAGCACCGCGCCGCCGCCCAGCAGGACCGCGCCGGCTATCGCCCAACGGAGATCGTCGACCATGAAGCTGGACCCGGGCAGGAGCCCCAGACCCTGCCCGATCCAGACGACGCCGATCAGGGCAAGGCCGATCGCGACGACCGAGCGAGCACGCATCGATACCTCCCGGGTGGCATCCTAGCCCGATGGACGAATCGGAGCCGACTCCAGGGTCCCGGCGCGCGGGCCGTACCGTGATCACCCCGAAGGCGAGCCGGATGCTCGACGGCGACGTGTCGACGACCGACGACGAGAAGCTCCTCGAACGGCGTCCCCGTCCGGCCTTCCTCGACACCGACACCTGGCGTGCCCTGCGCATCCTGTCCGAGTTCGTCGAGGGCTTCGACGCCATGGCCAGGGTGGGCCCGGCCGTGACGATGTTCGGGTCATCGCGGACGCAGCGGGATGACCCGATCTATGACCTGGCGCGCACGATCGCGCGGCGTCTGGCCGAGGCGGGCTACGCCGTGATCACCGGCGGCGGCCCAGGCGCCATGGAGGCCGCGAACCGCGGCTGTCGCGAGGGGGGAGGCCTGTCGGTCGGCTGCAACATCGAGCTGCCCCACGAACAGGGCATCAACGCCTACGTCGATCTGGGCATCGAGTTCCGCTACTTCTTCGCCCGCAAGACGATGTTCGTGAAGTACGCGGACGCATTCGTCATCCTGCCGGGCGGCTTCGGCACGCTCGACGAGCTGTTCGAGGCGTTGACCCTGATCCAGACTCGCCGGGTCCGCAATTTCCCGGTGGTCCTGGTCGGCTCGAGCTACTGGGCGGGCCTGCTCGACTGGATTCGCGGGACGATGCTCGCCCAGGGCGCGATCGATGAGGCAGACCTGGCGCTGCTGCAGCTCACCGACGATCCGGACGAGGTCGTGACCATCGTCCGAGCGTTCACGGGGACGGGCGAGCAGGACAGCCCGCCGGGCTGAGGCCTCGGTCAGTCGGGGCCCGGTTCAGTCGGCCTGGGGCGGCAAGGCGACCTCGATCCGGTCGCCCACGATCCGAACCGGGTAGTAGCGGATGCGGCGGACCCGCGTGAATCGCCGAGCCTCGGCCTTCTTGCCGGGCACATCCACCTTCGGATGATGTCCGCCGGGCGTCCAGACCGGGTGGTACCTCCCGTCGGGATCCAGGCCGCCGGTGGTCGGCATCTGGACGGGGTCACCGGTGGCCAGGTCGAACCGACCGTCGTGCAGCGGGCACGCCACGACGCAGCCGTCCAGTTCCCCGATCGAGAGCGGGGCACTCATGTGCGGGCAGCGATCGTCGGTCGCGAAGATCCCGATGAGGGTACTGGCCAGCAACACATCCAGGTCCCCGCGCGAGACTCGACGCAGCTCCCCGGGCTGGAGCTCGCCCACGCTCAGCACGTCCTCGAACGGGGCATCGGCGCTGCCTAACGCCTGGAGGGCGATCGGATACGGGGCAGGCCGGGCGTCCATGACAGCATCCTAGCGCCGAACAGGACCGACGGCCCCCGACATGGACGGGGCAGCCGTCGGAGCCGCCTCGCCGCTGGTCCTTCGGAGCGGGATCTCCCGGACGGCCAGGGCCGCGACCAGGGCCAGGATCGTGGTCACCAGGCCGATCTGGAAGGTGGCTGACACGGCGATGCTGAATGCCTGGTGGATCCCGCCGACGATCGAGGGGATGAGCGGCTCCACCGTTGCCCGGAAGGTGCCCGGCACGAGGGCCAGGATCTGCGCGCCCAGGCCGCCTTCGCCGCCGACGCCGACCAGGTTGTCCAACGCCCCGGTCCCGGCGCCGGCGAACAGCTCGACCGCCTGCGGCGGCAGACCGGCTGCATTCAGCTGCACCGGAATCTCATCGAGCAGCCGGGTCCCGAAGATGGTCCCGGTGATGGCCAGCCCGATTGAGCCTCCGATCTGGCGGAAGAAGGTCAGGTTGCCGGTGGCCACGCCGAGCTGGCTGAATGGCACCGAGTTCTGGACTACGATCGTGAATACGGACAGCGTCGGGCCGATGCCCACGCCGGCAATGAACATCCAGAGCCACAGCGCTGGCAGGTCCGTGTCCGCCCGGAGCTGGGTCAGCAGGGCCAGGCCGGCGGTCATCAGGGCGAGCCCGGCCAGGATGATCAGCTTGTAGCGGCCCGTCCGCGAGACGAGGATGCCGGACACGATCGAGCTGCTGATCAGGCCGGCCAGCAGCGGCAGGATCTGGTACCCCGATTCGGTCGCGCTCGAGCCGTTCACGAACTGGAACCAGCGTGGCAGGAAGATGATCGCGCCGAAGAACCCGAAGCTGACCAGGAAGGTCGACAGCAAGGACGCCGAGTAGGTCCGGTTCCGGAACATCCCCATCGGGATGATCGGTTCCCTCACGCGGGTTTCGACGAACACGAACAATGCGCCCAGCACGGCGGCGATCAGGAGCAGGCCGCCGACAGCCGGCTCGGTCCAGTCACCGGACTGCTTGTTGGTCAGCCCGATCAGGAGGGCGCTGATCGCGACCGTGAAGATGCCCGCTCCGAGGAAGTCGAGGTTTCGGGTTGCGTCCGGGTGCTTGACAGTCGGCAGGAGCCGGGCCAGCACGATCAGGCTGATGATGCCGATCGGAATGTTGACGTAGAAGATCCAGTGCCAGCCGACGCTGTCGGTCAGGATGCCCCCGAGGAACGGCCCAACGATGAACGAGATGCCGAAGACCGCCCCGAACAGGCCCTGGTACTTGCCCCGCTCCTGCGGTGAGAACAGGTCGCCGATGACCGCCAGGGCGATCGGAAAGAGTGCGCCGGCGCCGACGCCCTGGATGCCCCGGAACAGGAGCAGTTGGGCCATGTCTTGCGACAGGCCGGACAGCGCCGAGCCGATCAGGAAGATCGTGACGCCGATCATCAGCATTGGCTTGCGCCCGTACAGGTCGGACAGCTTGCCGTAGAACGGCACGGTGATCGTGGACGTCAGCAGGTAGATGGTGACGACCCAGTTGTAGTACTGGTTGCCGCCCAGCTCGTCCACGATCGTGGGCAGGGCAGGCCCGGTGATCGTCTGATCCAGGGCACCAAGGAAGAGCGCCAACAGCACGGCGCCCATGATCTCCAGCTTGGCGCGGTGGCTCAGTCCCAGCGCGGGATCCTCGGCGAGTGACGGGG
>JBKKDW010000139.1:0-14249 GCA_046708025.1 Candidatus Limnocylindrales bacterium | reverse complement strand
GATCCCACCGCGCTCGCCGGCCGCGACCTCCGTGGTCCGGATGGCGTCGAGCAGGCTCGTCTTGCCGTGGTCGACGTGGCCCATGACCGTGACGATCGGGGCGCGCGGCTGAAGGAGTGACGCCTCGTCCTCTTCGTACAGGACTTCCTTGGTCGCCTCGGCGACCGGGGTGTCGGTCTCCCCGTCAACGCCATTCGAACCCGAGGCCTGGGCCGTTTCGGCGACCTCGTAGCCCAGCTCGCCGGCGACGAGCGAGGCAGTGTCGCGATCGACCAGCTGGTTGATGGTCGCGAAGATTCCGCTCTTGATCAGCTCCCTGATGATGTCCGCCGGGTTGACCCCCAGCAGTTCCGCCAGCTCCTTGACCGTGATCGTGCCGGGCAGCTCGATGGCGCCCCGGTCGCGCGGGTCGGCGACCTGGACGCCGCCCGGAACGAATGCACCGTCGCGACGCGGCGGCTTGCGGGGCCCGCGACGGCCGCGGGTGCCGCTCCTACTCCTGGCCACGGGCTCCTCCTTCGATCGTTGCGTTCGGGTTATCCGCGATCCCGCCGATCAGCGCCGTGCGCAGGTCGGGCGGGAGCGGAGTTCGGAGCGCTCGGCTCAGAGCACTCTTCTTGATGGCGCTGTCGATGCATTGTGCGGCCCGGCAGACGTAGGCGCCGCGGCCGGCAGCCCGGCCGCCGGGATCGATCGTGATCTCCCCGGCCGGCGTCCGAACGACGCGCATCAGCTCGCGCTTCGAGCGAACCGTCCGGCAGGCGACGCAGGAGCGACTCGGGACACGTCGAGGCGTGACGGCCCTGACCGCCCGGTCTACGTTGCCACCTCTTCTGGGGCAACGTTGGCGACCGATTTCCGGACTCGAGTTCGCTTGGCCGGTGTGGCGGCTTCGGATGCCGCCGTCTGATTCTCCGAGACAACGGCGGCGCCCAGGGAGGCCGCGCCGGCCTTCCTCGGCGCGCGCTTGGGCTTCGCGAGAGCGACCGGCGCCTCGAGCTCGGCGGAGGGTGCCTCGGCGGCTGTACCGGCGGGTGGCTCGGTGGGTGCCTCGGTCGCGTTCGCTGACGGCGCTCCCGCGGCGGCGGCCGCCCTGGCCTCGGCCACAGAGACGTCACTCCGGATGTCGATTCGCCAGCCGGTCAGACGCGCCGCGAGTCGGGCGTTCTGCCCCTCCCGGCCGATGGCCAGGGAGAGCATCCGTTCCGGGACGGTGACGCTGGCGATCCGGTGGTCCTCGTCAATGTCGACCGAAATGACCTGGGCCGGGCTGAGGGCGTTGGCCACGAAGACGGCCGGATCGTCGCTCCACGGAATGACGTCGATCTTCTCGCCGGACAGCTCGGCGACCACGGCCTGGACTCGCGCGCCACGCTGCCCGACCGTGGCCCCGACCGGGTCGAGGCCTTCCTGGCGCGAGGCCACCCCGATCTTGGACCGGCTACCGGCCTCCCGGGCGATCGCCTTGATCTCCACCGTCCCGCTGTGAATCTCGGGAACCTCAAGCTCGAACAAGCGCTTGAGGAAGCCTTTGTGGGTGCGGCTGACAAAGATCTGCGGGCCCTTCGTGGAACGCCTGACCTCGAGCACGAACGCCTTGACGTTCTGGCCGATCCGGTAGTGCTCGAGGGCCGACTGCTCGGTGGTCGCGAGGATGGCTTCGACGTTCTTGCCGACGTCGAGGATGATCGCGCGCGGCTCGACCCGGTTGACGGTGCCGGTCATCAGCTCGCCCTCCCGGCTCGCGAACTGGTCGAAGACCTGGTCGCGCTCGACCTCGCGGATGCGCTGGAGGACGATCTGCTTGGCCGTCTGGGCGCCGATCCGCCCGAAGATGTCGCCGTCGAGCTGTTCGGTCTCGACCAGGTCGCCGACGCCAGCTTGCGGATCGATGGCGCGGGCCTGCGCCAGGGTCATCTCGGTGAACTCGTCCTCGACCTCGCCGACCACGCGGCGCGCCCGAAAGACACGAATCTTGCCTGTCTCCGCGTCGATCCGGACGTGAATGTCCTCGTCCCCGGCAACCCGTCGGTAGGCCGATTGGATACCGTCCTCGACCGCCCCGATCAGCTGCTCCCGCGAGATCTGCTTCTCGGCATTGAGCTGGAGGAGGGCACCGACAAAGTCACGACTCACGATGGCCTCCGTTCTGCACACGTATCGTCGATGTTGCGCCACTCAAAAAAGAAACGTGGGGGTCACCCACGTCGCGGAGCGGCCGTTCAGTTGGCCAGACTATACACCCGAAGGGTTGGACGCTCAAACGAGCGGCAAGGCCTCGGCTGCCGGGTAGCGCCGCGTGACGTAGGCCTCGAGGATCTCGATGAACTCGGCGACCAGGCCGTCGCCCCGTAACGTGCGATCGAGGCGCCCGTCGATGAAGACCGGCGCAACCGGCTCCTCAAACGTGCCCGGCAAGCTGATCCCGATGTCGGCGTGCTTCGACTCGCCAGGGCCGTTGACGATGCAGCCCATGACCGCGACGCGCAGCTCCTCGGCGCCCGGGTGGGTCTCGCGCCACTCCGGCATTCGGTCCTTCAGATAGGCTTGAATCTGCTGGGCCATTTCCTGGAAGAACGTGGAGGTCGTCCGCCCGCAACCGGGGCAGGCGCTGACCTGGGGCAGGAATGAGCGCAGGCCCATTGACTGGAGGACCTGCTGGGCGATCTCCACCTCGCGCTCGCGCGGGGCGCCGGGCTCGGGCGTCAGCGAGACCCGGATCGTGTCGCCGATCCCCTCGTTGAGCAGGAGGGCGAGCCCTGCCGTCGAGGCCACGACCCCCTTGTCACCCATGCCGGCCTCGGTCAGACCCAGGTGGAGTGGGTAATCGCTGCGAGCCGCCAGCAGTCGATAGACGTCGACCAGGTCACGGACGCCCGAGACCTTGGCTGACAGGATGATCCGGTCGTGGCCCAGCCCGGTCGTCTCGGCCAGCTCGGCCGAGCGCATGGCCGACTCGAGCATCGCCTCGATCATCACGTCGCGCGCATCGCGCGGCTCGGCCAGACGTGCGTTGGCGTCCATCAGCTCGGTCAGGATCGCCTGGTCGAGTGAACCCCAGTTGACCCCGATCCGCACCGCCACCCCGTTGTCGATCGCGATCCTGACGATCGTCGCGAAGTGCTCGTCATGGCGCTTTGCTCCGACGTTGCCTGGGTTGATCCGGTACTTGGCCAACGCCGCGGCTGTCTCCGGGTACTGGGCCAGCAGCTTGTGCCCGTTGTAATGGAAGTCGCCGATGATCGGGACGTCGACGCCGAGGCCTTGGACCTTGCGGACAATCTCCGGGACGGCGGCCGCGGCCGCTTCGGTATTGACGGTGATCCGCACCAGCTGCGATCCGGCATGGGCGAGGCGCGCGACCTGGATCGCCGTCCCGTCGACATCCGCCGTGTCGGTGTTGGTCATCGACTGGACGACGATCGGATGGGCGCTGCCGACAAGAACACCCCCGACATCCACGCTGACCGTGGGGCGCCGTCGAGGGCGCAACGACTCCTGGCCGCTCACGACCCGCCGCTCAGGCCCCGGGCGATATCGAAGCCGGTGATCCAGATGAGGAACGCGAACAGGAAGACGAAGCCGACGACGTAGGTCAGGCGCTCCGCCCGCAGGCTGATCCGCTGGCCGAAGATGCGTTTCAGGCTGATCACCAGCATCCGCCCGCCATCGAGCGGCGGGAAGGGCAGGATGTTGACGACGGCCAGGTTCGCCGACAGGATGCCGGCCACGTACAGGGTGATGATCGGGCCGAGCTGCCAGAAGATGTCCCCGATCTGGGTCGCGATGCCGACCGGACCCGCAACAGGTGGTGGCTCGGTTGGTCGATTGACGATCGCGTCGCCGAGCTGACCGAGGCCGCCGACGATCAGGCCGAGCGCGCCGATGGTGCGTTCGGCTCCGAGCCCGACCGCCTCGCCGAGGCCATAGGTGATGGACGACCGTGTCGTGGCCACCGCCTGGGTGACTCCGATCGCCCCGCGGCCCTCGTCGATCGCAGCCTGGTCGCGCAGGGTGACGGACGCCTCGGAACCTGTTCCGTCGGCGTGTTCGATGCCGAGCCTGACGGTGTCGCCGGCCCGATCGCGCAGGGCGAGGATGAGGGCCCCTTCGCCGAAGGCCCCGTAAACCTTGCCATCGAGGCTGGCGATCACGTCGCCAGGGATCAGACCAGCCGCGGCCGCCGGAGAGTCTGCCTGTACCTCGACCACGCGGATGCCGATCGTCGGGTCGCCACCCAGGGCGATCCCGGTAAAGATGACGAAGGCGAGCAGCACGTTCATGGCGACCCCGGCCACGAGGATCACGAGCTTGGTCGGGAGCCCCTGCGCGGCGAATGATCGCGGGTCGTCGGCGTCGTTGCCGTCCTCGCCCTCGAGCTTGACGAAGCCACCGATGGGCAGCCAGTTGAGCGTGTAGAGGGTCTCGCCCTTCGAGCGCAGCACCCTGGCCCGGGGCGGGAAGCCGATCCCGAATTCCAGCACGCGAACCCGGGCCAGGCGGGCGGTCACGAAGTGGCCGAGCTCGTGGATGACGACCAGCACCCCCAGGATCAGGATGAACAGGACGATCGTGATGATCGATTGGATCAGGCCGGTCATGTCCCGGCTCCCAACAGCCCACCCGCGAACGCGGCACGGATCTCGCGATCCAGCTCGACCAGTTCACCCAGATCAGGGTCCGGGCCACTGCCGAAGCGCTCAACGGCGGCTTCGAGCAGGCGCGGGATCCCGCCGAATTCGAGCGTACCGGCCAGGAACCGGGCGACCGCCACCTCGTCGGCGACGATCAGGGCCGCCGACGCACGGGGCCCCTGGCGACCGGCCGCCCGGGCGATCCGCAAGGCCGGGAATCGAGCCTCGTCGGGGGCCCGAAACTCAAGCCGCCCGGTTGCGACCAGATCCGGCGCGGCAGCCGGCGAGGGGCGGCGGTCGGGATAGGTCAGGGCGTACTGGATGGGAAGTCGCATGTCCGGTGTGCCCAGCTGGGCCTTGAGGGAACCGTCGACGAAACGGACGGCGGAGTGGACGACGCTCTGCGGGTGGATCAGCACCTCGATGGCGTCGTACTCGACATCGTACAGCCAGTGCGCCTCGATGACCTCAAGGCCCTTGTTGGCCAGGGTCGCCGAGTCGACCGTGATCTTGGTGCCCATCGTCCAGGTCGGGTGCCGGAGGGCTTGCTCGAGGGTCACCTTCGTCAGCTCGGGCGGAGCGTCCAGGAACGGACCGCCCGAGGCGGTCAGGATCAGGGCCGCAACCCCGGCCATCGCCTCACCGACCAGGCATTGCCAGATCGCCGAGTGCTCCGAATCGATCGGGCGCAGCCAGGCCAGCGGGCTGGCGAACGGATCGCGCGGGCGAACGCTCGCGATCTCCCCGGCGCGACGGCGGGCGATCGGCATGACCAGGTGCCCGCCGGCGACCAGCGTCTCCTTGTTCGCGGTGGCCACGACCTTGCCGGCCTCCAGCGCGGCGATGACCGGTCGAAGGCTCACCAGGCCGCCCGTGGCGATGATGACGAGATCGACATCGTCGCGGGTCGCCAGCGCTTCGAGGGCGTCCGATCCGCCGATCCGTTCGACCCGGGCCGGAAGGTCAATGGCACCCAGGGCGGCCCCGTCGACCAGCGCGACTGCAGTGGGCTGGAGCAACGCCGCCTGCTCGGCCAGGAGGTCACCCTTGAGGCCGGCCGCCAGGGCCACGACCTGAAACAGGTCCGGATGCGCGGCCAGCACCTCGACCGCCTGGCGGCCGATCGAACCGGTCGCGCCGAGCAGGGCGACCCGACGCGGCCGCCCGTCGCCGGCTCCGGCCGCCTCAGCGTATGAAGGCGAGGACATACAAGGTCATGACCGGCGCGGCGAACAGGAATGAGTCAACCCGATCGAGGATGCCGCCGTGGCCCGGGATCAGCGTCCCGGAATCGCTGGCGCCGGCTGCCCGCTTGATCATCGATTCGGCCAGGTCGCCGGCCTGCGCCGCGAACGCGGTCAGCGGCCCCAGGATGAGCGCATGGAGCGGCTGCAGGCCAAGAACCCAGAGCAGGAGCCCGACGACGACACTCGCGGCGACCACCCCGCCAACCAGGCCCTCGATGGTCTTGCTTGGCGAAATGTGGGTCAGGAACCTGGTCCGACCGACGTTTCTGCCAACGAGATAGGCGCCCGTGTCGTAGGCCCAGACGGCGAGCACGAGAAGCAGGATCCAGCCTCGTTCGGCGCCCAACCAGGCGGCCGGGGCGTCTGCCGAAAGCGCCGGGGCCGCGCCGCCCAGGCGGAGCACGAACGACAGGAGCGAGGCATAGAGCGCGCCGAAGATCGTGGCGGCCCAGGTCGCCAGCCCGTCGTGGGGATCGTGCCGGGTGAAGGCCGCAACGGCGACGAGCACGATCCCGATCGCGCCGAGCAGCAGGCCGCTGCCCTCCAGCACGCCCGGAACCGCGGCATCGACGACCACCGCCAGGGCGAGTGCCGTGCCGAGCGCCGAGAGCGATGGATAGCCTGCCGCGCGGAGCAGTCGGAAGAGCTCGACGGCGGCCAGCGCCGTCGCCAGGGCAACGGCGGCGACGATGACCGGGCCCCCGATCGCCAGCACGAGGAGCAGGACCGGCACGAGCACGAGGGCACTGATCGCGCGCTGACGCATGACCGGATCCGAGCCGTTCAGCGACCGAAACGGCGCTGGCGGCTGGCGAATTCGCGCAGGGCGGTGTCGAAGGCCTCTGGTCCGAAGTCCGGCCAGAGGGCATCGCACGAGTAGAACTCGGCATACGCCGATTGCCAGATCAGGAAGTTGGAGAGCCGCTGCTCGCCGCCGGTCCGGATGACCAGGTCGGGATCGGGCAGGCCGGCCGTGTACAGCGAGGCGCTGATCGCCTGCTCGTCGATCCGGTCGGCCGGGATCCCGCTCGCCACGAGCCGGCGGAACGCGTCAACAAGCTCCGTGCGGCCGGCGTAATTGAACGCGATGTTGAGCTGCAGGCGATCACCGCCGGCCGTCATTTCGAGGGCCTCGCCAATCGAGGCACGAGTCGCCTCGGGAAGCTCATCGAGGCGGCCGAGCAGCCGAATGCGGACGCCCTGCTCGCCCAGTTCCGCGGTCTCGCTCCTGATGGCGGCCTCGAGGAGCCCGAACAGGCCGGCAACCTCGTCATCGGAACGAGCCCAGTTCTCTCGGCTGAACGCGTACAGGGGCATGACCGGGACGCCTCGCCGGACAGCGTGTCGAAGGAGTTCGCGGATGGCCTCCACGCCGGCGGCATGACCGTCCAGCTCGGACAGGTCGCGCTGGCGAGCCCAGCGCCGGTTGCCGTCCATGATGATCGCAACATGGCGCGGCAGGTCCTCGAGGGTCAGCGGCGGCGCCTCGCCGGCCCGCTCGTCAGAGGCGGTCACCGGGCTGCGTGCCGGCACGTTCGCTGCAAGCGTCGTGTCGGTCGGCCTGGCCACGGGTGCGCGAGCCACTAGACCTCGAGGACCTCCTGTTCCTTGACGCCGCCCAGCCGATCGACCTCGGCGATGTGCCGGTCAGTCGTCCGTTGGAGGGTCTCCATGTCGCGGTGCGCCTCGTCGGTTCCGATCCCGCCATCGCGCTCCTCTCGCTTGAGGTGATCGGCGGCATCGCGACGCAGGTTGCGAATCTCGACCCGCGCTTCCTCCATCCGCTTGTGGACGGCTCGGACCAGGTCCTTGCGACGCTCCTCGGTGAGCGGCGGAATGTTGAGTCGCACGACCGTGCCGTCGACGTTGGGCATCAGGCCGATATCACTCCTGGTGATAGCCTTCTCGATCGCGCCAAGCACGCCACGATCCCATGGCTGGATGACGATCTGATGGGGCTCCGGGACGCTGATCCCGGCCAGCTGGTTGAGCGGCGTGGACGTGCCGTAGTACTCCACGTGGATGCGCTCGACCAGCGCCGTCGACGCTCGACCGGTCCGCAGGCCCTGGAAGTCGCGCTCCATGGCGTCGACCGCGCGGGCCATCTTGCGATCGGCGTCGTTCAGGATCTCGGTGCTCATGATCGCGCACCTCGAGCGGCGCTCCGGGCGCCCGAGATGAGGGTCCCGACCGGTTCGCCGGCGGCGACCCGGGTGATGTTATCGGGCCGATTAAGGTCGAAGACGACGATCGGGAGATCGTTCTCCATGCACAGGCTCACCGCGGTCGCATCGAGCACCCGAAGCTGATCCCGGAGCAGGTCCGCGTACTCCAGATGAGCGTAACGCTGCGCGTCGGGGTGGGTCATCGGGTCCTGGTCGTAGACCCCATCCACCTTGGTCGCCTTGAGCAGGACCTCGGCGTTGATCTCAACGGCTCGCAACGCTGCTGCCGTATCGGTCGTGAAGTAGGGATTGCCGGTCCCGGCCACGAACAGGGTAAGGCGGCCCTTCTCGAGATGGCGGATGGCCCGACGCCGAATATACGGCTCGGCGACCTCGTTCATCGCGATCGCGGTCATCACCCGGGTCGGGACGCCGGCCCGTTCAAGGGCGTCCTGGAGGGCGAGGCCGTTCATGACCGTGGCCAGCATCCCGATGTAATCACCGGTTGCCCGGTCCATCCCGCGCGCCGATGCGGCCAGCCCACGAAAGATGTTGCCGCCGCCGACCACGATGCCGACCTGGACGCCGAGCCGATGGATCTCGGCAACCTGCCTGGCGATGAAGACGCAGAAGGCGGGATCCACGCCGTACTGTCGATCGCCGAGCAGGGCTTCGCCGGACAGCTTGAGCAGGACCCGATGGTAGCGCAGGGAGGTCGTCCCGTCGGCCATCGAGCCGGCCGTCGCGGTGGTGGCGGTCGCTGGCTCGGTCACAGCTCCTCCCCGAGCGCGTATCGAATGAACCGGCGGATCCGGATGTTCTCGCCGATCGTGGCGATCCGCTCGTTGATCAGGTCCCGAACGGTGCGCTCCTCGTCGCGGAACGGCTGGTCATACAGGCACACCTGCGAGTACCACTTGTTGAGCTGACCCTCGACGATCTGCGAGCGGATGCTCTCGGGCTTCCTCTGGGTCACCTCATCGGCGATCAACTCGGCCTTCCTGGCGGCGAGGTCGTCGGCTGGAATCCGCTCGGCATCGATGTACAGCGGCGCCAGCCCGGCAACCTGGATGGCCAGGTCGCGGACGAGGCGCTGGAACTCGTCAGTACGGGCCACGAAGTCGGTCTCGCAGTTGACCTCGATCAGGACCCCGACTCGTCCGCCCGTGTGGATGTAGCTGGAAACGAGGCCTTCGCGGGCCTCCCGGCCGGCCTTCTTCGCCGCGGCGGCCAGCCCTTCCTCGCGCAGCAGCGCCATCGCCTTGTCCATGTCGCCATCGGCCGCCACCAGCGCGCGCTTGCAATCCATGTAGCCCGCGCCGGTCCGCTCGCGCAGTTCCTTGACGAGTCCGGCCGAGATGTCCGCCATTCCTGTTCGCACTCCTGTCCTGAATTGCTCGCCGGGGCGGTCAGCCGGCCGCGGCCAGCTCGTCGGTCTTCTCGGCCGCTTCGCGGGCGAGCTCGGCCGCGATCTCCTCGGGGGTTGCCTCGGCGGCTGCGTCGGCGACGGCCGCCTCGGCGCGGGCGACGCGATCGCCCGGCAGCAGGTCGTCATCATCGACGTCGGGCTCGAACGAGAGGGCAGCACCGCCCGCGAGGGCAGCCACCAGCTCGTCGGTGGCGCCGGGTTCCTCCTCCTCGGCCTCCGGCATGGCCATCGCCTCGATCGGCTCGGGCTCCGTGGAGCTGCGAGCGGAACGTTGCTGAGCGCCTTCGATCGCAGCGTCGGCAACCAGCGTGCACAGCAGGCGGATCGCCCGGATGGCGTCGTCATTGGCCGGAATGATGTAGTCGAGCTCGTCCGGGTCGACGTTGGTGTCACCGGTGCCGACGACCGGAATCTCGAGCTTGTTGGCCTCGGTCACACCGATCCGCTCGCGGTGCGGGTCCACGATGAAGATGGCTCCGGGTAACCGCTTCATCTTGCGCATGCCGCCGAGCGTCCCCTGGAGCTTGACCATCTCCTCGGTCAGCTTCGCCGCTTCCTTCTTGGTCATCCGTTCGAAGTCGCCGTTCTGCTGGCGCGCCTCGAGTTGCTCGAGCAGGCTGATCCGCTTTTTGATCGTGGTGAAGTTGGTCATCATGCCGCCCAGCCAGCGCTTGTTGACGTACGGCTGGTTGGCTCGGGCCGCCTCCTGGGCGACAGGCTCCTGGGCCTGCTTCTTGGTCCCCACGAACAGGACCTGATCCCCGCGGGCGACGGTCTCGCGCACGAACTCAAGCGCGACGTCCAGGCGCTGGACGGTCTGGGCGAGATCGATGATGTGGATTCCGTTGCGCTCCGCGAAGATGAACGGGCGCATCTTGGGATTCCAGCGGCGGGTCTGATGGCCGAAGTGGACTCCGGCTTCCAGCAGTTGCCGCATCGAGACGGACGGCATGGCGAGCGACCTCCTGTTGGTTTGTTCCTCCGCGAACCTCGTCGCCGGGGGCCGGTCCCACGCTGGGTCCCGGCACCGTCCCGGTCGGAACGGTCCGCGTGTGAGCTCCACGCCGGTCGCGTGGGCAGATGATGGTTGGCTCGACGATGCCGGGCCGGGCGGGAGTGTAGCACGGGTTCGGTTGGCGCCCGGCGCGGGCAGGCGCTAGACGTCGCCCCGGAGCGTCTCGAGACGATCCAGCAGCGGACTCTGGGCTTCCTTGATCTGGCGCCGCGCCTCAGGCAGGGCGAACCAGGCCACGCGGTCGATCTCGGGAAAGGCCCGGAACTGGCCGGATCGTGGTGGCCATTCCATCTCGAATGATGCCGATCGAGCCTCCTCCGGCCGGAGATCGCCCTCGACGGCCCACGCGTGGACGACCTTGCCGCCCTTCTGGACGATCGAACCGAGCTCCAGCCATTCGCCGCCGGAGACCGGGTAGCCCGTTTCCTCCGTGAACTCGCGCCTCGCGGCGTCCATCAGCGGTTCGTCGACGTCGGGTTCGCCCTTGGGGATCGTCCAGTGACCCGCATCGCGGCCCGCAAAGATCGGGCCTCCCGGGTGGCCGAGCAGCACCTCGAGACCTTCCCCGGATCGCCGATAGAGCAGGATGCCGGCACTGACCCGCATGTCCGGTGATGGTAGGGAACATGCGCCCAGGACGCGTTCCGCGCCCTACATCGCGTGCCGGTGGTGGCGCATCCGATCGCCCGGCTCCACGACGATCAGATCGAAACGCAACGGCAGGTGCGGCAGCGGCGAGCCGTCGGGGAGGGAGCCTCGTTCAAGCAAGCCATACGCCGCGGCCCTGACCCGGGACCGCTTTCGGGCGTCGACCGTCTCCTCCGGCAGACCGAAGCGGCGGTCCGCCCGCCAGCGCACCTCGACCGCCACCAGCGCGCGGGGCGGACCGGGATCAACCGCGATCAGGTCCAGCTCGAACCGACCGACACGCAGGTTGTGGCCCAGGACCGTCCAACCGGCGGCTGTCAGCCGGTCGGCGACGAGATTCTCCGCCGCATCGCCGGAGCGCTGGGCATCGGTCCGCATCAGTGCACCGTAGCGACGCCCGCTCGACTGCAACTTACGTAGCGCCAACCTCGACCAGTTCGGGATCGGCCTCGGCGTCCGCCACGGAGTCCTCGTCGCCGAGGAGGCGTTCGTCGAGTCCCTCGCCGAACAGGTCCAGCGATACCTGATCGCCGCCCAGCGTTCGCTGAAGGGCCAGGAACGAGCGCCGATGGAACGGCGTCAGGCCGAGGCGGCGGATCGCCTGGCGATGTTCCAGGGTCGCGTATCCCTGGTTGTGGTCCCAGCCATAGCCCGGATAGCGGCATGCCAGCAGGGCCATCATTCGATCGCGTACGACCTTGGCCACGATCGAGGCGCAGGCGATCGAGTAGACCTTCGCGTCGCCGTCAACAACGTTCGAATACGGCCCCACCAGCGCCTCGAACCCGCTGATCCGGTTGCCATCGACAAGGACATGCTCGTGCCCGCCGATCCGGGCGATCGCCCGGCGCATCGCCAGGTGGGTGGCGTGGTAGATGTTGAGCTGATCGATCTCGCGGACCGATGCGGCGCCAACCCCAATCGCCATGGCCCGCGCTCGAATCCTCGGGGCGAGACGTTCCCGCTGGGCGGCCGACAGCGTCTTCGAGTCTCGCACCCCCGCGATGCGGTGGCAGTTGGGTCGCATGATCACGGCCGCGGCGACGACCGCGCCACAGGTGGGCGCGACACCGACCTCATCGACGCCGACGACCCGGATCAGGCCCTCGCGCCAGAAGCGACGCTCGTACTTGAGGGTCGGGACGATCGGAGCCATCGGGGTCAGGTCCGGGTGCGGCGCTCGCGCAGGGTGGCGGCCTTGCCGACTCGATCGCGCAGGAAGTAGAGCTGGGCGCGCCGGGCGACGCCGTGGCGCACGACCTCGATCTTGTCGATCCGCGGGCTGTTGACCTTGAAGGTTCGCTCGACACCAACACCGGAAGCGATCCGTCGAACCGTGATGGAGCGGGTGATCCCGCCGCCGCGCAGGCGCATGACCGTGCCTTCGAAGACCTGGATCCGCTCGCGCGTGCCTTCGATGACCTTGGCCGAGACCTTCACGGTGTCACCGGTCGCGAGCGCGGGCAGATCGGTGCGGAGCTGATCCTGGACGATCTCATCGAGCACGTTCACGCGGGATTCCTGACTCGGCTGGGCAGCGGTGAGCTGCGGAGTGGACGTGGAAGCAGCGCGCTGGGGCGCCGGCCGCGGAGTATAGCACGGGCTCGGCCACGATCAGGTCGTGTTGGTCGAGCGGGGTCGCCTCGCGCGCGGCGCCTCCGGCCGGCCGGGCGCAGGTTGGGCGGGAGCCGGTGGGGTTCGCTTGTCGCCCAGGAGGTCCGGTCGCCGCAACCGCGTTCGCTCGAACGCCTGCTCGTGGCGCCAGCGAGCGACCGCGCGGTGGTCGCCGGACGTCAGCACGCCCGGCACGTCCATGGCGCGGAAGGTCGCTGGGCGGGTGTACTGGGGATATTCGAGCAGGCCGGCGGAGAACGACTCCTCGGCGATCGAGGCCGCCTCGATGGCGCCCGGAAGGAGGCGGATGACGGCGTCGATCACGACCAGCGCGGGCAGCTCGCCGCCGGTCAGGACGTAGTCGCCGATGGACAGCTCGAGATCGACCAGTGACCGGATTCGCTCATCAACGCCCTCATAGCGCGGACACACGAAGACCAGGTGCGAGCGCGAGGCCAACTCGGCCGCCTTCGCCTGGCCGAACAGCTCGCCAACCGGGTCGAGCAGGATCACGATCGAGCCCGGGCGACGCACGGCGTCGAGCGCGGCCGCGACCGGTTCAGGCCGCAGGATCATCCCGGCTCCCCCGCCGTAGGGGGCGTCATCAACCGAGCGGTGGCGACCCAGCCCCCACCGACGCAGGTCGTGGACCCGGATCGTGGCCAGACCCTGGTCCTGGATCCGGCCGGGAATGCTCTGGGCAAGCGGGCCCCCGACCATCGCCGGGAAGAGGCAGACGATGTCGATCTCGAGGCTCACGGCTCTTGGCTCGTTGTGCCCGGCGCCCGACCGCTGCGCCGGCGCGGAGCCCTGGGTCGATCAGATCCCGGCCCGCGGGCACGGGCCGGACGGAGATCGAGCGCTTCCGCATCGGCCACGATCTCGCCCCGGCGCGGCGCGAAGATCCGAATGAACGCTCGAACTGCCGGCAGCTCGAAGCTCCCAAACGCACCTCCGCCGACGACGAAGACCTCGTTCTCGCCAACCCGATAGATATCCTGCACGATGCCGAGCTCCGTTCCGTCAACTCCGCGCACCGCCGTGCCGATCACCTCATGCCAGTAGTACGACCCCCGGCTCAGATCCTCGTCGGGGCGCACGACCGCCTCGAGGTAGGCGCCACGCAGCGTGTCCGCGCCGGCTCGGTCCCTCAGCTCGCGAAAGCGGAGACGCCAGCCGGGACCGTCCACGATCTCGTCCGCGGTCTCGATTGTGAGCCGATCGTCGAGGCCCTCCCGGAAGAGGATCGCGCCAGGCACGAACCGCTCGCCTGGGCGGTCGGTCAGGACCTCCACCCGAACGGCGCCGTGAAGGCCGTGGACACCCCGCACGAGGGCGACCACGAGCCGATCGTCGACGCTCAGAGGATCTCGAGCTGGACCGGCTCGCCGTCGCGGGCGGCGGTCACCTTGAGCAGGGTCCGAAGCGCCTTGGCAACGCTGCCGTTGCGCCCGATCACCTTGCCCATATCGTCCTCGGCGACATGAAGTTCGATCA
>JBKKDW010000138.1:0-6688 GCA_046708025.1 Candidatus Limnocylindrales bacterium | reverse complement strand
TTGCGCGGCCAGGCCGATCTGCTGGCCGGCGCCGGTCGGCCGGCCGATGCTGCCGCTGCGCTTGACCGCCTGGCCGGTGTGCTGGAGCGTGCCGGCC
The DNA here is from genome assembly GCA_046708025.1 of Candidatus Limnocylindrales bacterium. Lineage (GTDB taxonomy): Bacteria > Chloroflexota > Limnocylindria > Limnocylindrales > CSP1-4 > SPCO01. Next base: position 6,591 of record JBKKDW010000138.1, on the reverse strand, counting down.
GAGTCGCCGATGCCTGTGACGTCGCCCGCCGGGCGCTCGAGCTGGCCGAATCGCGCGGACGTCGTCGCCTTGTACGGTCGCTCGTGGGGCGGCTGCGTGAGACGACCGGCGACCCGACCGCGGCCGAGGCCCTCGAGCGCGCCCTGGGCGTCCTGGAGGTCGATCCTGCGGCGGCGCCCGGATCGGCCGTCGGCGATGACCCGGCCGGGCCCGCCGCTCCGGAGGAGGCCCCGCCTCCGGCGATCAGGTTGGCGCCGCCGCCCGATCCAAAGGCGCTCGGCCTGGCCTTCGAGGCGGCTCTTGATTCGGGCGACGTCGAGCAGACCCGCAAGCGCGCTGTCCTGGCCGCCAGTGCCTACCGGACGGCTGGTCAGTTCGACGCTTCGATCGATGCCTGCTATGAGGCGCTCGCGATCGCCCCGGGCGACCCGGGGATCCACTTTGTGCTGGCCCAGCTCTACCTGGATCGGGGCTGGCGTTCGCTGGCGGCGGACAAGCTCGTCCTGATCGGGCGCCTGGCCCAGCTCACCGGCGACAGCGCGACGCGAGCCCGGCTGTGCGACTTGGCCGTCCGGCGCTTTCCCGAGGACGCCAGGCTGGCCGCCCTGTGCGCCTGAGCCGGCCCGGTACGCCTGGCCCGGTTCGGACGGGGGGCGATGCTACACTCGGCCGACGATGCCGGAGCTCCTAGGATCGATCGTCGAGCAGATCCGCCTGACGACGATCGTCGACATCGGGATCACGGCGCTCCTGATCTACTGGCTGTTCAGCCTGATCCGCGGCACGCGTGCCGTCCGCCTGGTCATCGGCGTGAGCGTGCTCGTCCTGGTCTATGCGCTGGCCGTGGCGTTCGACCTGCGCCTGCTGACCCAGATCCTGCAGGCCGGCGCCGTCGTTGGCCTGTTCGCCCTCGTCGTCATCTTCCAGCCCGAGCTGCGGCGTGCCCTGGAGCGGATCGGGCGGGTCGGTTCGCTGGGCTGGCTGCTGTCGCCGGCCGAGACCCGAGCCGCCGAATTCGTGGCCACCGAAGTCGCCCGGGCGGCCGCCGAGCTGTCGGTCGAGGGTCACGGCGCGCTGATCGTGCTCGAGCGCGAGACCGGTTTGGAGGAAGTGGCCGAGAGCGGAGTGATGATTCACGCTGACCTCTCGGCGGACCTGCTCCAGACCATCTTCACGCCGCGCTCCGCGCTGCACGACGGCGCCGTGATCGTCCGCGACGACCGGATCGTGGCCGCCGGTGCGGTGCTTCCGCTGGCCGAGACGTCGATCCACTCGGAGCGCTTCGGCACCCGCCATCGAGCGGCCCTCGGGATCACCGAGCAGACCGATGCCGTGGTCATCGTGGTCTCGGAGGAGAACGGCCAGATCAGCCTGGTCGAACGCGCCCGGATCGTGCGCAACCTGACCGAGGCCGGTCTTGCCCGGGCCATCAAGGGCTTCCTCGATCCGGCCAGTGCGCGGCGCGGCGCGTTCGGTTGGCGGGCCGCGAGCGCGGGCCGCGGAGCCGCCTTCAGAGCGCGCCGGTTCCGGGCGATCGGCCGCCTGGTGGGTCGTTCGCAGCTGTTTCGCGACCGGCCCGCGCGAGCCACCGGCGGCGCCGGCTCGTCCGGCCTCGCGTCCCCGCCGCCGGTCGTGGTTGAGCCGCCCGAGCTGGACGATGATCCGGGCCGATCGCCGGCTGCTCGGGCCCCGCGGTGACCCGGATCCTTGCCCGGCTCGTCCACAACTGGCCGCTCAAGCTCGCTGCGATCGGCCTCGCCACCCTGTTGTTTGGTGGATTGGTCCTGTCCGAGAGCACCCGCCAATACACCGGATCGGTGCCCGTCCAGGTCGAGGGCCAGCCGGCCGATACCGTCCTCCTGACCGGGCCGGCACCGGTCACGGTGATCCGCTTCTTCGCCCCCAACGATGTGCCGGTTGGCAACGGCTCGTTCGAGGCGTCGATCGACCTGAGTCGGGTGGAGGCGCAGGTCGGAACCGTCCCGGTCCGGATCAGTGTGACCGCCATCGATCCACGCATCGACGTGCTGAGCCATGAACCGGAATTCGTGAGCATCCAGCTCGACCCGCTCGTCCGCAAAAGCGTGCCCGTACGGGTCGAGCGCGGCACCGTGCCGACCGGGCTGGAGCTCGGCGAGACCGTGGTCCAACCGGTCAGCGTCATGGTGACCGGCGCAGAGTCGATCGTGCGCAGGGTCGTGGCTGTGCGGGCGGATGTGCTGATCCAGACCACCGGGATCGACGTGGATCAGAACGTCACCCTCGTGCCGATCGACGGGACCGGCAACGCACTGAGTCCGGTCGATGTCGACCCGACCTCGGCCCGGGTGATCATCCCGGTCTTCTCCGACCGGGAGACCCGGACCCTGCCGATCAATCCGGTCGTGACCGGCGACCCGGCGGCCGGCTTCGAGATTGCCAGCGCCAGCGTGGATCCGCTCGTCGCGCTGGTCGAGGGCGACGCCGATCAGCTGGCCGAGCTGGTCCGGGTCGATACCGAGCCGATACCGATGACCGGTGTCTCGTCCGATCGGACGGTTGAGGTGGGTCTGGTTCTGCCCACCGGCGTGCTGGCCGTGGGGGTGGATCACATCACGGTCACGATCACGCTCCGGCCGGTGACCGCGACCCGGACGTTCAGTGCCGGGGTCAGGTTGATCGGTGCAAGTCGGGCCCTCGCGTATGCCCTGGGTTCGGATCGGATCCTGGTCACGATCGGCGGATCCGTGGCCGACCTGGACCGACTCAGCGGGGCGGCACTGGTGGTCGACCTCGACGTGACCGGGCTGCAGCCGGGCGCGGAAGACGTTCCGGTGACCCTCGATCTGCCCACCGGCGCCACCCTCGTGTCGGCCAGCCCAGCGAGTGTCAGGGTGACCGTCACGAGTGCTCCCGCGGCCTCCGCCTCACCCGCACCGTCAGCGGGCGGCTGAGCCGGCCATGGCGCGCCTGTTCGGGACTGATGGCATCCGCGGCATCGCCAACGTCGATCTCAAGCCGACAACCGCCTATGCCCTGGGTCGGGCCGTCGCCCAGCATCTCGCCGGGCGTGGCGGGGCCATCGTCGTGGGCCAGGACACGCGGCGCTCGGGTGACATGTTCGTGGCCGCCATCGCCGCCGGCGCCACGAGCCTGGGGGTCGATGCCCACCTCGTCGGCGTCGTCCCGACGCCAGCCCTGGCCTATCTCGCGGGGCAAGGCTCGTTCGCGGCCGGGATCATGGTCTCCGCCTCGCACAACCCGGCCGATGACAACGGCCTCAAGGTGCTCGACAGCGCCGGGCTCAAGCTGGACGAAGCGGTCGAGGACGAGCTGGAACCGCTGATCTGGCGGACCGAGGAACTCGGCGGCGTCGGCAACGCCGAGATGGGCCGCACGATCGACGACCGAGCCCTGCTCGACGACTACTGCCAGCATCGGCTGGGCCTTGCCGGGGTAATCCCGGCGGTCGGCCTGCGCCTCGTCCTCGATTGTGCCAATGGCTCCGGCTCCGCGGTGGCGCCCGGCATCCTGGCCGCGACCGGCGCCCGGGTCCAGGTCATCCACGCCGAGCCCGACGGCATCAACATCAACGTCCGCTCCGGGGCCACCGCTCCGGGCGCGCTGGCCGAGGCGGTGGTCGCGGCCGGTGCCAACGCCGGGTTCGCCCTCGATGGCGATGCGGACCGGTTGATCGCGGTCGACGCCGCCGGCCAGATCGTGGACGGCGACCAGATCCTGGGCATCCTGGCCCTCGATCGCCTGGGTCGGGGCGAGCTGCCGGGCGGCGTCCTCATCGTGTCCGTGCTGTCCAACGGCGGCCTGCAGCAGGCGGTCGAGGCCGCCGGCGGACACGTCGTGCGCACGCCGGTCGGCGACAAGTACATCCTCGAGGGGATGCAGGTCGCGGGTGCCGGCCTGGGCGGTGAGAAGAGCGGCCCCGTGATCGTCCTGGAGCAGACCACGTCGGGCGACGGGATCGTGACCGCGCTCGAGGTCCTGCGGGTGATGTGCCGTCGTTCGGCCGGCCTGGCCGAGCTGGCCGCCGCCATCCCGATGCTGCCCCAGCAACAGCGTGCCGTGAAGGCGCGGCACAAGGATCACTGGGAAGGCGACCGGGTCCTGGGCGAGGCGATCGCGCGCGCGACCGAGCGCCTTGGACCAGAGGGTCGGATCATCGTCCGTCCGTCCGGGACCGAGCCCGCCCTGCGGGTCTTGGGCGTGGGTCCGGACGAGGCCCTGGTGAGCGAGCGGGCCGACTCGCTCGCGGCTCGCGCCGGGGAGCGACTAAACTAGCGCCGGTGCCCACGCAGCGGCGTCACCACGACCTGTCGAGCACGGCCGGCGGGAGCGATCGGAGGGCCTGACCCGAATGTGCGGCATCGTCGGATACACCGGTCCACGCGAAGCTGGACCGATTCTCATCGAGGGACTCAAGCGCCTGGAGTACCGCGGCTACGATTCCGCCGGCATCGCCCTGGTCGACGACGCCGGCGACCTGTTCCTCGAGAAGCGGGCCGGCAAGCTGGTCAACCTGCAGACAGCCATCGCCGACCGCACCCCCCATGCTGCGATCGGCCTGGCCCACACCCGCTGGGCGACCCACGGGCGGCCGAACGACCTGAACGCCCATCCGCACCAGGACTGCACCGGCGAGATCACGGTCATTCACAACGGGATCATCGAGAACTTCCGGGAGCTCCGTGACGAGCTCGAGGCACGCGGCCACACGCTCACTTCCGAGACTGACACCGAGGCCCTGGCCCACCTCGTCGAGGAGGCCTACCAGGGCGACCTGGCCGACGCCGTGCGGGCGGCCCTGCGCCGGGTCGAGGGCGCCTATGCCATCGTGGTCATGCACCGCGGCGAGGGCGACCGCCTGGTCGGGGCCCGCCAGAACGTGCCGCTGGTGGTGGGGCTCGCCGATGGCGAGAGCTTCCTCGCCTCGGACGTCGCGGCGATCCTGGCCCACACCGATCAGGTCGTCTTTCTCGAGGAGGGCGACGTCGCCGACATCCGCCCGTGGGGGGTTTCCATCAGCGGCGTCGACGGCGAGGTGCGCGAACGTCCGGTGACCACCATCGACTGGTCGCCGGAGGCCGCCGAGAAGGGCGGCTACGAGCATTTCATGCTCAAGGAGATTCACGAGCAGCCCGAGGCGTTGAGCCAGTCCATCGCCGGTCGGGTCACCCGCCACGGGCGGATCGACGTCGAGGAGCTGGCCGGCCTGGCCGAGGTCCTGCGCACGGTCACCCGCGTGGAGCTGGTCGCCTGCGGCAGCGCGCACTACGCGTCGATCGTGGGGGCCGCGGCCATCCAGGACTGGACCGGACTGCCGGCCCGGGCCAACGTCGGGTCCGAGTTCCGCTACGCGCCACCGCCGCTCGACGTGCACACCCTCGTGATCGCGGTCACCCAGTCCGGCGAGACCGCCGACACGATTGCCCCGACCCGTCTGGCTCGCGAGCGTGGCTGCCCGGTGATCGCGGTGACCAACACGGTTGGCTCGGCGATCACCCGCGAGGCCCAGGCCGTCATCTTCCTGCAGGCCGGTCCCGAAATCGCGGTCGCCGCGTCCAAGACGTTCGTGACCCAGGTCACCACCCTGGTCATCCTGGCGGCGGCGATTGCCAAGGCCCGCGGCGAGCTGGCCGATGACGAGGAGCTGGCCCTCGGCGTCGCGCTCCGGGCGCTGCCGGCGGCCGCAGCTCGGGCCCTCGAGACGGCGTCGGCGACTGCCGCGGACCTGGCCCGCCGGTACGTCAACTCGCGCGGCTTCATGTTCGTCGGCCGCGGCGCGTCCTATCCGGCCGCGCTGGAGGGTGCGCTCAAGCTGAAGGAGGTGAGCTACGTCCATGCCGAGGGCTACGCGGCGGGCGAGCTGAAGCACGGCCCGATCTCGCTGCTGGACGCGGAGTGCCCGCTGGTCGCGGTCGCCACCCGCTCGGCCGTCTACGACAAGCTGATCAGCAACGTGATGGAGGGACGGGCCCGGGACGCCCGGGTGATCGCCGTGGCAACCGAGGGCGACGCCGCGATCGAGCACTACGCCGACGACGTCTGCTGGGTCCCCGACACCCACGAGACGCTCAGCCCGATCCTGGCGATCATCCCCCTTCAGCTGTTCGCCTACCACATGGCTGTCGCCCGCGGGACAGACGTCGACCAGCCGCGCAACCTGGCCAAGTCGGTCACGGTCGAGTAGGGGACCGTGGCCGGCGTCGAGGTCGCCCTGCCGGCTGGCCTGGTACCGGCCGGGACGACTGAGCTGGGCATCGACATCGTCAAGGTCGAGCGGATCCGGGCCGCCCTCGCGCGCTTTGGCCCGCGCTTCTCCCATCGGGTCCTGACCGAGGCCGAACGGCGCTACGTCCGGGATCGGCCAGAGACGATGGCCGGCCGCTGGGCGGCCAAGGAGGCTGTCTCGAAGGTGCTCGGGCTGGGCGTCCGCGGCATCGGCTGGCGCGACATCGAGATTGAGCGACTACCGACCGGCCAGCCTGCGGGCCGGCTCCACGGCCGGGCGGCCGCCCGCGCCGAGCAGCTGGGCATGAGCCGGATCGCCGTGTCGATCACCCACGAGTCTGACTTCGCGCTCGCGATCGCCTTCGG
>JBKKDW010000137.1:0-2514 GCA_046708025.1 Candidatus Limnocylindrales bacterium | reverse complement strand
CAAGTCGAGCCACGGGGCTGTTCAATGCTTCCGGCGGATCTCCTCGCTCCACCGCCAGGCTTCGGCCCAGCACGTTGACATTGAAGCTGGTGCGCGAGCGCGTGTCGCCGAGCTCTCTGGCTAGGGGCCGCGTCGTCAAAGCGAGGCGGCGCCCCATCAACGCCTGAAGACTCAACACTATGAACCCATCGTGTTCGCAATTGCCCGCGCGCGGCTGTGAGACGCCTATGACCGATCCAACCCGAGGGACGACGTTTCGAGCTCGTCGCGGCGGACCTACCTCCTCGGCTTGGACGGCTTGCGGGGCGCACGCCTAGATGCCGCTCGTGTCGCCGGCTTCGGCGCGCGCGGGGTCGCCGCCGCGGCGGCCTTGCCGGGAGGGCCCTGGTCAGCCCCGCTGACGCCGGCTGCGCGATCGGCGCCGTCATTCGCGAGCGTCTGAGCCATGCCACCCATCGCCTTCGCGGCCGCGAGTTCGGCGGCCCCCGCCGCCGCCGATCGCACGGCTGCCGCGGCCATCTCGGCGCTCGCGGCGCCAAGCGCCTCGGATGCCGCGTATTCGTCGCGCGCTTCACCCCTCTCGGTGAGTCCCAGCGCCGCGAGGTCACCGGCGAGGTGCTCCGCGCCGTGGGCGGCGATGGCGCCCTTGGTGGCCCGGCTGAGCGCCTCCACCGCCAGGACGCGCAACTGGTGGCTCGTGCGGCCGAGAAACGCCGCGAGAGTGGGCTGCCGGACGCCCTGGAGCAGCTCCGCGGCAACCTGTACCTGGCCGGCGATGCCCGCAAGCTCCATGCCGCGGCGAAATTCATCGGTGCTGAGCGCCGCTGCGAGCTCTCCGCCGGCGGCGACCTCGCCGGCCATCGACAGGGCGGCGGCGCCCTCGGCCGCGTCGCGCGCACCTCTTCGAGCGGCAGCATCGCTAAGGGCCGACAAGGTGGCAGCGGCGGCCGCCTCGTCTTCGCCGCGGGTCACCTCGGTGGCACCCACGGCTGCCTCAGTCACGGTGGCCGCTGCCCCCATATCAGCAGCGGCCAGCTCCTCCGCGCGAACCCTTCTTCCGGTGTCGGCCGCGGCCTTTCCCTTGGTCTTACGAGCAGGCATCTCGTCCTCCTGGTGGTCGCGGGCGACGGCTCGATGGGTCCTGCCCGATTGAACCACGTCGGTCGACTGGCCGCTCGACTCGCTGCTCGCCGGGGTTGATAAACGAACGGCGTCATCAACGTTCGCAGTCGTTGCCTGTGCGGGCGTGGCTGGAAGGGTGCTGACCGTCCGGTGTATGCCGTGCTACGATCAAGCACGGGCTCGCCGGTAATACCTAATTGGCCACGACCGCTTGACCCCCTATTGGTGTCGCGATGCGTCGCCCCTTCGCTTTCCTCTTGCCTGGTCTATTGGCCTTCGCGGCGCTGGCGGCCGGCTCACTCGTCAGCACCGCGCCCGCGTCCGCGGCGACCACGATTGCCGCGACCACGACGTGCAGCAACGGTGTCGATAACACAGGCGGTCTCGGCCTCATCTGCGAGGTCACGATCGTCAACACCTTCACGGCCACCGGCGGATCCGCGACGGTATCGGTCCGCGAGTGCCACGGTGCCGCCGGCAACCCGCAGGCGGCTTGCACGATCACGCCGATGGTCCTGACCGAGGCGGTCACGGCGGTGACCCAGTGCAACAGCTCGATCAACGGCGGCGGCGGCACGCTCCGCTGCAGTGTCAACGTCACAAACAACTTCGTCGGCGTCCCCTCCACCGTGACGGCCGCCACGGTCAACCAGTGCGTCGGATCGGGCGGCGGCATCACGACCGGCTGCAACCCATTTCCGGCGACCACCACCGGCGCGACGATCACCCAGTGCAACGGCTCCGCCAATGGCGGGACCTTGGTCGGACTGACCTGCACCGCGAGCGGCACACAATCCTCGGGCGCCGGCGTCCTGGTCAACCAATGCAACGGCTCCGCCAATGGCGGCGGAGCCCTCGTCATCTGCACCGCGAACATCACCAACAACGCGGTGGCGGCAACCCCCACGCCGACGCCGGGTGGAACCCCCACACCGACGCCGACGGAAACACCTTCGCCCACTGGAACGCCAGCGCCGGGTGCAACGCCTACGCCGGGTGCAACACCCGCGCCGAATGCCACCCCGATCGCCTCGCCCGTACCGACACTTCCGAATACGAGCACGGTCGACCAGGCTTCTTCGCAGGGGATCGGCATCAGCCCATCCATCTTGGCCGGCCTGTCGCTCCTGGTAGTGCTGTGGCTGATCGTGGCGTTCAAGCTGCACCGAGATCGACAGGACGTGCGCTGACGCAGTCGCCCCGGTCAGCCCGTGGCTCGGGCTGACCCTCGACCTGATATCGAGACCGGACTCACGACGCTGAGTCTCGACGCGCCGAATACCGAGGCTTTGACGGACCAACGTGCGGAGTCATGCCCGAGCCAAACCTCAGAAACGATGACCCGACCGTCCGAAACGGTGGTTCCGTCAAAGGTTGGGCGCAATGCTGGGT
>JBKKDW010000136.1:0-9183 GCA_046708025.1 Candidatus Limnocylindrales bacterium | reverse complement strand
CGCGCGAATCCCGACGAGCCCCTGGCTCGAAACGGCCTCGAACAATGCGCGCCCCTGGCCGGCTATTGCCGGCACGGCGACGACCTCGTCGCCGGGACGCAGCACCCGTCGAAGGGCCTCGCGCCGGCGAACCAGCGGCTGGGGCAGGAGCGAGCGCCCATCGAGATGGAGCAGGTCAAATGCCAGGAACGCGGCCGGCCGGCCCGGCTCGCCGGCCAGCCGCCGCGCCAGCTCGGCCGGATCCGCCCTGCCCTTCACGTCGACCACGACCAGCTCGCCGTCCAGGACAGCCGAGCGTGCCGCGACCCGGACGGCCAGGCCGGCAAACTCGGGCAGAGCGCTGGTCAGGTCGCGCCCATCTGCCGCGACGATCCGGACTGCACCCAGCCCGGCCAGATCGCCCGGGCCGATCATCGCCAGCGCCCGTTCGCCGCCCCACCAGGGTTCGAACAGGTGCTCGTCGGAATCGAATGGCGCCGGCAGCGGCCGCGGCAGCATCGGCCGCAGGTCCGGTAGATCGGGCAGCCGGTCCGCATCCAGGCGCAGCGAGAGCTGGTCGGCCATCGTGGCTCGGATGGTAGCCCGCTGGACTGCCCGCGTCCCGCGCTGGAGGAGCCGTAGTGTCGCGTCGGCCTCCCAGGGAAGCACGGCGTGCCGTCTTGACATCTTGATGCGTTCTATGGATGCTTCGATGCATGAGGACCACCATCAAGCTGGCTGACGAGCTCATCGTGGAGGCCAAGGGGATCGCGGCCCGGACCGGCCGGACGTTCGCCGAGGTCGTCGAGGACGCGGTCCGCGACTCGCTTGCCCGACGTCGCCGGACCGATGGGACCACGATTTCGGTCCCGCTCCCGAACTTCGGCGAGGGCGGTCTCCAGGCCGGTGTCGACCTCGACGACAGTGCCGAGTTGCTCGACCTCATGGATGGGCTCGAACGCTGATCCTGCCCGACGTCAATGTGCTCGTGTACGCCGCGCGCGCCGACGCCGTCGACCACGGTCGGTATCGCGCCTGGCTCGAGGCTGCACTCGCGTCGGACGAGCCGTTCGGCGTCGCCCCGCTCGTGCTGAGCGGATTCGTGCGAGTCGTGACGCATCCTCGGGTCTTCAGAGCGCCGAGCGCAATCGAGACGGCGCTGACATTCGTGGAAGCCCTGCGCGACGTCCCGAGCGCGGTGCTCGTTGAACCTGGTCCGCGGCACTGGGACATCTTCGGCCGGCTCTGCCGGTCGGCCAACACCAAGGGAAACCTCGTCGCCGATGCCTACCTGGCCGCCCTGGCCATCGAGTCGGGTTGCGAGTGGATCACCACGGATCGCGACTTCGCGCGCTTCCCAGGGCTGCGCTGGCGCCACCCGCTCGCGTCTGGGCTGTGACGACGTACGGCTGAGCCATTCTTCGCCGATCGAGATCGCCAGGACCACGCTCGCACCGGGTGTATCCTCTCCGTCCCATGGCGGCAACCACGCGAACCGACTCCCTCGCCCGCGTGCGTGCCCACGACCTGATCCAGGCCTGGGACAGGCGTCCGGGACCGCTCGGCAGCCTGCTCGGGCGGGTCACCGCGGTCGACCAGGTCGGAGTGGAGGAGCGAGTCCTGGCGCTCCAGCGGCGATCGATCAAGAAGGCCTCGAAGATGTGGGCCCTGAACCTGGCGATCGCGATGATGGACCTGACCACGCTCGAGGGAAAGGACACGCCTGGCAAGATCCGGGCACTGTGCGTCAAGGCGATGCGCCCCCAGCCGGGCGACCCGACCATTTCGTCGGTCGCGGCGGTGTGCGTCTATCCCGCCCTGGTCGCCGATGCCAAGGCGGCCCTCCGTGGCTCGACCGTCAAGGTCGCCAGTGTGGCCACCGGCTTTCCGTCTGGCCAGACCTTCCGCGACATCAAGGTCTCCGAGACCCGCGCGGCCGTCGAGGCCGGCGCGGATGAGATCGACATGGTGATCGACCGTGCGGCGTTCCTGGCCGGCGACTTCCTGACCGTGTTCGAGGAGATCGTCGAGGTCAAGGAGGCCTGTGGAGATACCCATCTCAAGGTCATCCTCGAGACGGGCGAGCTCGAAACCTACGACAACGTCCGGCGGGCCAGCGTCCTGGCGATGGCCGCTGGCGCCGACTTCATCAAGACCTCAACCGGCAAGGTCGAACCCGCTGCGACGCTGCCAGTCACCCTGGTGATGCTGGAAGCGATCCGCGACTTCGAGCGCTCGACCGGCCGCCAGGTGGGCATGAAGCCGGCCGGCGGAATCCGCACCGCCAAGGAGGCGATCCAGTACCTGGTGGTGCTGTACGAGACGCTCGGGCCCCGCTGGATGTCCCCGGATTGGTTCCGTTTCGGGGCGTCGTCGCTGCTCAACGATGTGCTGATGCAGATCGAGTTCCAGCGGAACGGCCGCTACCAGGATCCGGACGACTTCACGCTCGACTGAGCGCCGGTGTTGGGGGCCGGGGCGGCGCGGACAGGCCGTCTCCGCGCGGACAGGCCGTCTCCGCGCGGACAGGCGTTTCCTCCGAATATTCGCCACGCGACTCGATGGGGCGTTCGAGGCTCCACCCCAAGCCGTCTCACCGCCGCCCCGAGCGTGAAGCGGCCAGCACACGGGCCGTTGCGACCTTGCGATGCCTCACACGTCCCCGATCCAGTCCCCCGGCGAATAGACGAGGGAGACTCGACCTGCTCCACCCCAGTCGATGCGCCCTCGTTCCTGCCATCGGTCCAATGCGATGCGCATTGGGCGAGATCTCCGGGACGTTTCTCGGCCCGACAGCGCATACGCTCACCTTCACGTGAACGTGAAGGTTGTGGTATGATCGGGGGGTGACCGACTCAGCACCGACCACCCTCCCGCGCCTGCTCAGGATCCAGGATGTCGCGGCCGAGACCGGCCTGACGACCCGTGCGATCCGCTATTACGAGGAGATCGGGCTGCTGGAGCCGGCGGCACGCTCCGATGGCGCCTACCGCCTGTTCGATCCGTCCGACCTGGAGCGGCTGCGGTTCATCAAGGAGCTCCGCGACGACGCCGGCTTCAGCCTGGCTCAGATCGGCCAGCTGCTCGAGGACGAGTCCGCGCGTGAGCGCAATCGGGAGCGCTTTCGCAGCACGACCGATCCCGACGAACGACGGACGATCGTGGCGGACGCCAGGCGCCGCGTCGAGCGCCAGATCGACACGCTCCGGGCCAAGCGCGACCGGCTCGAGACGATGATCGCCGCCGCCGAAAACCGACGGGACCACCTCGACCGCCATCTGGCCGAACTGGACGGCGGCCCGGCGCCGCATCCGGAGCGACGAGCGGAGCAACGCCCATGACCGGGGCCCGGACGGCCAGACGCAGCCTGACCGCGTTCCGCCATCGCAACTACCGATTGTTCTTCGCCGGCCAATCCGTGTCGCTCGTCGGCACCTGGATGCAGCAGGTCGCCCAGGCCTGGCTCGTGCTCGAGATCAGCGACGGCGATCCACTCTGGCTGGGCGTCGTGGCGGCGGCCCAGTTCGCGCCGGTCATTGTGTTCGGGTTGTTCGCCGGCGTCCTTGCCGACGCGCTGCCAAAGCGCCAGACCCTCATGGTCGTGCAGGCCGTGATGATGGTCCTGGCTGTCGTCCTCACCGCGCTCACCCTGAGCGGCCTCGCCGAGATCTGGATGGTCGTCGTCCTGGCCCTCGCGCTCGGCGTGGCCAACGCCGTGGACATGCCCGTCCGCCAGGCATTCGCCATCGAGATGGTCGGCTCGAAGGACGTCGGCAACGCGGTCTCGCTCAACTCGGCGATGTTCAACGGGGCGCGCCTGGTCGGCCCGGCGGTGGCCGGCCTGACGATCGGGGCATTCGGGGTGGGTGCCGCCTTCGCTATCAACGCGGCGAGCTTCCTGGCCGTCCTGGTCGGACTGGCCATGATGCGCGACGAGGAGCTGAGCCGCCCGCGCCGGGTGGTCAGGCCGCGTTCGTTCGGCGAGGTCATCGACAACCTGACCGAGGGCCTCCGTTACGTCCGGGAGACGCCCGTCGCGCTGATGGCCGTGGCGGTGGTGGGCATCGTGGCCACCGTCGGCCTGAACTTCAACGTCCTCATCCCACCGTTGGCCCAGGACGTGCTCGGGAGCGACGCCGCGGGCTTCGGCTTCCTCATGACGGCGTCCGGGATCGGCGCGCTCGCGGCGACGGTCGCCCTCGTCGTCGGCGGCCGACCGCGACCATCGCGGATCGCCCTAGGCGTCGTCGTGCTGGGCGTCGCCTCGATCGCCCTGGCGATCTCGGGCTCCTTCCCGGTCTCGATGATTCTCATGGTCGTCGTCGGGGCGGGCGGCATCACCATGGCCGCTACCGCCAACGCAGTGATCCAGCTATCGGTCCCCGACGGATTGCGGGGCCGGGTGATGAGCGTCTACACCACGGTCTTCGCGGGCTCGGTGCCGATCGGCGGGTTGGCCATGGGCGCGCTCGCATCGATCGTCGGGATTCCGGTCACGATCGCCGTCGGCGGTCTGCTGTCGCTGGTCACGGGCATCGCCGCGTACGCCTGGTGGCGGCGCATCGGCGCGGACTGGTCCGCCGGGCGGTCGCTGTCATCGACCAATGTCACTCAGTCGACCGTCCCGGCCTCGCCGAACACCAACGCCGCATTCAGGCCGCCGAAGCCGAACGACGTGCTGAGCACGCGCCGGTAGGTCCCGGCTCGGCCCTCGCGCAGAAGCCTCGGAAGGAGGGCCGCGCAGTCCGGGTCCGGCTCCACCAGGTTGGCCGATCCGGGCGCCCAGCCGTCACGGATGGCCAGGGCGCAGATGGCCGCTTCGATCGCGCCGGAGGCGCCCAGGGGATGGCCGTAGAGTGCCTTGGTGCCGCTGACCGGGACCGTCACGGCGCGTTCGCCGAGGGCCAGCGCGATCGCCCGGGCCTCGGCAACGTCGCCCAGCGGGGTCGACGAGGCGTGAGCGTTGACGTAGTCGATCTCGCCGGCGTCCACGTCGGCATCGGCGAGCGCGATGGTGGCGGCCCGGGCCGACTCTCGTCCGTCGGCTCGCGGCTGAACCATGTGATGCGCATCCGACGTCGCGCCGTAGCCCAGGACCTCCGCATAGGGCACGGCGCCCCGCCGCGCCGCCATCTCAGCCGTCTCCAGCACGAGGAGGGCGGCGCCCTCGCCCATGACGAACCCATCCCGTTCCCTGTCGAACGGTCGGGCCGCCTGCCCCGGATTGTCGTTTTGACTTGGCGAGAGCGCCCGGATGATGTCGAAGGCACCGAACGCCAGCGGGCTCAACGGGATCTCGCAGCCGCCGGCGATCGCCGCGTCGACCCGCCCTTCGCGCAGGTCGCCCAGCGCCTCGCCCAGCGCGACAGCGCCAGAGGCGCACGAATTCGCGGTCGACAGGATGGGGCCACGGACGTCGAGGGCGATTCCGAGGTTCGCCGGCGCGGCGCCGCCGAAGACGGCCAGCGCCAGGTTCGGAGCAACATGGCGGATGCCGCGCTCGAGGTAACGGCGGTGCTGCTCCTCGGCGTAGGCGATGCCGCCCAGGGCCGAGCCGAGGTAGATCCCGATTCGGTCCGGCGCCGCGGCACCGTTGGCACCCGGGATCAATCGAGCGTCGTCCAGGGCCAACCGGCCGGCCACCAGTCCGAACTGGCTGAACCGATCGAGCTGCCGGGCGGTCTTTGGCGGCATCCAGGCGAGCGGGTCGAAGTCGTCGACCTGGGCCGCGACCTGGCTCCGAAAGGGGCTCGGATCGAAGCGGTCGATCCGGCTGACCGGTGAGCGGCCTGCGCGCAGACCGGCCCGGAACGTAGCGAGCCCGATCCCGATCGGCGTGATCAGGCCGATCCCGGTGATCCAGATCCGGCGACGGTCGCTCATGCCTCGGCCGCGCCGGCCGGCCCAGCGAACCCGGCCGGCTCGGCGAGCGCCTCGGCGAGGGCCTTGAACGTGGCCAGCGTCCGGCCCGCGATCGGCCGGGTGAACACGCGGTCGACCAACACGGCGAAGAGGGGCAGGCGCGGTGCGAAGTCGTGCTCGATGGTCACCCGCGTCCCGGCGCCGCTCGGCTCGATCCGCCAGGTGACGTCCATCCCCTTCGTCGCTCCGGCGACATGGATGAAGTGGAGCCTCAGCCCCTCCGGATCGTTCCAGGTGCGCGACCGCCATGAGACCGGGAGGCCGAGTCCGAGAATCGAGATCAACGGCCGGCGGGCGACGAAGTCGGCTACGAGCGACCCGTCCTGGCGCCGCTCGGTCGCCCGCGAGCGGTGGTAGTGCGGGAGCAGCCGCTCCCAGCGCTCGACATCGCGGGCAAGCGCGAAGACCAGCCTCGGCGGCGCGTCGATCCCGATCGCGATCGCGCTTCGCATCAGCCGCCCGGCGTGCCGGCCAGCCAGGTTGCCAGGATGGGCCGCGCGAGCCAGTCCAGGCGCAGCTGGCGGGCGGCGGCCCGTTCGAACCAGGTGCAGCGGTCGGTCGAGCCATCGGCCTCGTCGCGTAACTCGCCGCCGGTGATCCGGACACCGAAGACGAGCCGGATCGAGTGCAGTCGTGCCCCGTCCGACGCGTCCAGCACGCGATCGAGGACGTCGCGCAGGCCATCCACCTCGCCGGTCAACCCGGTCTCCTCGGTCAGCTCGCGCAGGGCGGCCGTCGCCGGGGACTCGCCGAAGTCAAGCCCGCCGCCGGGCAGCGTCCAGAGCTCGGCGTCGACGATCCTCCGTGCGTAGCGGACGAGGAGAATCCGGCCCGCCTCGTCGCGGCATAGGGCGTAGGCGGCGACCCGGGTGCGCTGGACGCGGGTGGGCTCGAGCGCGATGTCGCCTGCATCGAGGGCCGTCATGGAGCGAGCAGGGCGGCGAGAAAGCGCGGATCGAGTGCGCGGCCGGCGGGAACAAGATCGCCCATGACGAGGCCCATCGTCGCACGGACCGAGGCGCGCGCGGCGATGCGCCGGGCGGCGTACTCGAACAGGGCGGGCTTCGCCAGGAAGGCCTGGACGAGCCACGAGACCGTGTCCTTGGCCAGGAACCGGCGGTGCATCGCCCGGTCGTAGGCGGCAAGTGCGCTGGAACGACCACGACCCGCTGCCACGATCGCGTCGGCGCCGAGACGCGCGGAAACGAGGGCGCGATGAAGGCCCTCGCCGGTGAACGGATCGAGGAAGCCCGCGGCGTCGCCGATCAGGAGCCAGCCGCGACCCGCCCGGCGGGTGACCCGGTGCCCGACCGGCCAGGCGCCGGCGACCTGATCACAGGGCCGGCTGAACCGCCAGGTCGCCGAATCCTCGTCGGTCGCCGGACTGCCCTCGACGATCGAGCGGGCGACGGACTCGGCGCCGTCCCGAGCGAGTGCTGCGTGCCAGGTGGCTCCGAGCACGATCCCCACGTTGACCCGATCGCCCGGGACGGGCGCGATCCCGACGTAGCCATCGCGGATCACGCGCATCCGGGCATCCCGCCCGCTCGTGGCATCGGCATCTTCGAGGTGGTAGGTGAGGCCCACACGCGGGCCGAGGCGCACCGGGCGGGCGACTCCGGCAGCGCGGGCGACGACGGATCGAAGCCCGTCCGCGCCCACGATGATCGCTGCCCGCAGTCGACTGACCTGGCCATCGGGTCCGCGTGACGTGACGCCGCCGTCCTCGAGCGAGACGTCCACGACCGTCGCGCCCCCACGCACGTCGGCGCCGGCGGCGCGGGCGAGCTCCAACAGGGCTGGATCCAGACTCGATCGATCGAACCCGACCGCAGGCGCGCCACCGGCGTCCGCGCCATAGGTCAAGCGGAAGGCCGTCCCGGCCGGGGTTTCGACGCGCATCGCGGGGATCGGGCGGGCGACGATCGCGAGCGTCGCCTCGGCCAGCCCGACTCGACCGAGTTCGGCCACGGCCGCGGGAGACGCGAAGACGCCGCAGGCCCGCCAGCGCCAGCTGGGTGCTCGTTCCAGCACGACGACTTCGCGGCCCGCTCGGGCCAGCTGCGTCGCGAGGGCGGCGCCGGCCGGACCTCCGCCGACGATCGCCAGCTCGACTCGCTCCGTTGTCACAGGTCTCCGGCCCCGTGCGGATCGGGCGTCCCGCCGTACCTTTCCGCCTCCGGGCCAGGGTCCCTGGTCACCAGGGCGGCGATGGCGTAGCGCTGCCCGAATGCGCCGAGGATCGTCCGGACCGGGACCAGGCCGGCCGCCCGGAGCATCGCCCTCATCTCATCGGCCCGGTAGGCCCGCCGGACCGAGAGCGGGGCATCGTGTCGGGTGTAGCGATTGGCGGTCAACAGGTGGCCGAGCAGCCACGCACCGACCAGGCCGAGGCGGCTCCGCTGCAGGTCGTTGACCACGACACCGAGCCTCGCCACCCGGCGCATCTCCCGGAGGAGATCGAGCGCGGGCGCAGGCTCGAGGTGGTGAAGGACCAGCGAGGCATGGGCGACATCGAACGATCGATCCGGGTAATCGAGCGCCAGGCCGTCGCCGACCTGGAGCACCAGCTGGCCCGTCCTGGTGATGGCCGGAAGCACCCGGACCGCGGCGGCGAGGACTTCCCGCCGGCTGTCAATGCCGACCACATGGAGGCGCCGGCCACGCGATCCGGCCCGGGCGATCAGGGCCAGTGGAATGTCGGCTCCTCCCGTCCCCACGTCGAGCAGGGTGACCTCGGCGCGGTGGGCCGCCAGCGCATCGATGGCGACGGCAGTCAGGTCCACCCCACCGAGCCATCGGTTCACCCGACGCAGGTCGCGCAGGTTGCCGGCCAGGGTGGCCGGATCGTCGAGCGGTCCGTCGAGTAGCTCGACAGCGTTGGAGAGGCGCTCCATGTGGCGGGGATCCTCGCGGGTGCCCCCGGCTCGGGGCGAGGGCCGGCAACTCGCGACAGGCTACACGAGCCGAACTGCCATAATGCCGGCCATGGCCGAGCGGAGCACGACGAGCGTCATCCCCGCCCCCGACCGATCGCCCTCCAGCTGGGGATTGGGTGACGGACAGGCAATCCCGTGGGAGTACGCGCCGGCGCCCGAATCGAGCGAGATCGTCACGCTCAGGGAGCGCTACGACCTGTTCATCGACGGGCGTGACGTGCCGGCGTCCGATGGTGCGACCTTCGCCTCGGTCAACCCGGCCACCGAGCTGACCCTCGCCACCGTGGCCAGGGCCACCGCCGCCGACGCCGACAAGGCGGTCAGGGCCGCCCGTCGTGCGCAG
>JBKKDW010000135.1:0-6817 GCA_046708025.1 Candidatus Limnocylindrales bacterium | reverse complement strand
CACCGAAGCGACCGAGATAGGGGATCGTCTGAAGTGCGCCCAAGGCCATGAATGCCACGATCAGGAGT
This sequence comes from Candidatus Limnocylindrales bacterium, assembly GCA_046708025.1. Taxonomy (GTDB): domain Bacteria; phylum Chloroflexota; class Limnocylindria; order Limnocylindrales; family CSP1-4; genus SPCO01. The sequence continues at coordinate 6,749 of JBKKDW010000135.1, read as the reverse complement.
CGCACCGGGCCGCCGCGCAGCTTCAATATCGTGGTGAGGGAGGCGAGGACCCCCAGGCCCAGGACGATTTCCCCGACGTATAGCGGCGGCACGCCGACATGGGCGAGCCCTCGCCCCATGAACGCGTAACCGATCAGGAGGGCAGCCATCGCCACGGCGAAGGCACGCATCGGCCGCGTCCGGTCGCTCAACAGCCATATCGCTCCAACGACCACGACCCCGCCGGCCAGCGCAATCGGGCTCAGCGTGCCGGCAACTCCCGCCAGTGCACCGACAGTCAGAAAGATCGCCGCCCGGGCCGAGGTGTCGATACGGGCAAGGCCCAGCTCAGGGCGTCGCCATGCTCCGAGCCTACCCTGCCATGAGCGTAGATTCCCCGCTCGCACTCTCATCCAGCCTGTGTTCGTACCAGTCAATGGTGGCTCGGAGGCCATTCTCGAACGTGGTTCGCGCCTGGAATCCGAAGAGCTTCCGGGCGCGGTTCGTGTCGAGCGCGCGGCGCGGCTGTCCGTCGGGCTTGGTCCGATCCCAGACGATCGCGCCGTTGAACTGAGTCAGCCGGACGATCAGCTCGACAAGTTCGCGAATGGTGATCTCGTGCCCCACGCCAAGATTGACGGGCTCCCCGCCATCGTACAGGTCGGCGGCGAGGACAATCCCCTCCGCCGCGTCGTCGACGTAGAGAAACTCGCGCGAGGCGGCACCCGTCCCCCAGACCTCGATTGAGGACGCCCCGGCGATTCGGGCATCGACGCATTTCTTGATGAGGGCCGGAATGACGTGCGAGCTGTCTGGGTCGAAGTTGTCACCCGGACCGTAGAGGTTGACCGGGACGAGGAATGTCGCGTTCATCCCGTATTGGGCGCGGTACGCCTGGCTCTGGACGAGCAGCATCTTCTTGGCCAGCCCGTATGGGGCGTTCGTCTCTTCGGGATAGCCGTTCCAGAGGTCGTCCTCGCGGAACGGTACGGGAGTGAACTTCGGATAAGCGCAGACGGTGCCGATCGTGACGAATTTCTCGACCCTGGCCAGCCGTGCGGCCTCGATCAGCTCGATCCCCATGATTGCGTTCTCGTAGAAGAAGCGGCCCGGGTTCTCGCGGTTGGCGCCGATGCCACCGACGACGGCTGCCAGGTGAAGAATGACGTCAGGGCGACCGTCCGCAAGAGCCCGCTCGATGTCGGGTCGGTGGCGGAGATCGTATTCGTGGCTGCGAGGGACGAAGACGTTGGATGCACCGCGGCCGCGGAGCCGCGCCACGACGGCTCGGCCGAGAAAGCCGCCGCCGCCGGTGACCATCACCCGCCGACCGTCGAGACTGCCCATCAGCGCCCTGTCGTGCCGAGGGGCGCCTCGGCAGCCACCGCGTCAAGGTCGAGGCCGATCTCGGCGAGATCGGCGCGGAGCATGATCCGGACGATTTCCGGGAACGTCGTCTGCGGCTGCCAGCCGAGTATCTGTCGGGCCTTCGACGCATCGCCGCACAGTTCGTCGACCTCGGTCGGTCGGAAGTAGCGCGGGTCGATTTCAACGAATTCCCGCCAGTCGAGCCCGACCAGGCCGAAGGCAAGTTCGACAAACTCGCGCACGGTGTGCATCTCACCGGTCGCGACCACGTAGTCGTCCGGCGCCTCCTGCTGGAGCATCCGCCACATCGCTTCGACGTATTCCGGGGCGAAGCCCCAGTCGCGCCGTGCATCCAGGTTGCCGAGGTAGAGCTTGCGTTCCGTGCCCGCGACAATCGCCGACACGCCGCGGGTGATCTTGCGCGTGACGAAAGTCGGCCCGCGACGAGGTGACTCATGGTTGAACAGGATCCCGTTGGCCGCGAACATCCCGTACGCCTCCCGGTACTGAACCGTCATCCAGTGTGCGAAGACCTTTGAGACGGCATATGGGCTGCGCGGGTAGAACGGCGTCGTCTCACGCTGCGGGCGCTCCTGGACGAGGCCGAACATTTCGCTTGATCCGGCCTGGTAGAAGCGGATCGGCCGCCCCGAATGGCGGATCGCCTCCAGCAGCCGGAGGGTACCCATTCCGCTCGTGTCGGCGGTGAACTCCGGCATCTCGAAGCTGACCTTGACGTGGCTCTGGGCACCCAGGTTGTAGACCTCGTCCGGTGCCACCCGGTTGACAGTAGTGACGAGCGAGGACGAATCGGACAAGTCCGAGTAGTGAAGGAAGAGCCGCGCCTCCTCGTCATGGGGGTCTCTGTAGAGGTGCTCGATGCGGCCGGTCGAGAAGCTGCTTGAACGGCGGACTAGGCCATGCACCTCGTAGCCCTTGCCGAGGAGCAGCTCGGCCAGGTACGACCCGTCCTGACCGGTTATTCCGCTGATCAATGCCCGGCGGGTCATGCGTTCGCTCGATCGACCGGTTCGCCGTGACGCCGCGAGGTTGTTCCAGGCAGGGCCGGAGTCTGGTCCGGTGCCTCGTCGACCATCGGGCTGTTGTCGCCCGACGGCGACCCGTCATGTGAGCGACCGTAGTAGGGCGTTGCGATGGAACCTGGCACGTTGTTCAGGACGGCCCCGACGACATGCGCGTTCACCTTGCCAAGCGCTTCGAGACCCTGCCGAACGACCCGCTCAGACGAGCGATGACTCTGGATGACCAGGACCGTCGCGTCGGCTCTCGCGGCGACGACCGCAGCGTCGGTAACTGCTGTGACCGGCGGCGTGTCGATGATTACCATGTCTGCCGCTGCCGTCAGGCGTTCGATTATCGTCGCCATCCGATGCGATCCCAGGAGCTCTGCAGGGTTGGCAGGTATCGTCCCGGCAGTAATGACCGAGAGATTCGGGGCCTCGGTCGTTCGGGTAACGTCTTGGAGCGTGATCTCGTCCGTCCGGACCAGATCGGTCAGGCCGAGCTCGTCGGGCAGCTGAAAGATTCTGTGCACGCCTGACCGCCGAAGGTCGGCATCGACCAGGATCGTTTTCCTCCCGCTCTGGGCAAACGCGATCGCGAGATTCGCGGCGACAACCGTCTTGCCCTCCGATGGGACCGAGCTCGTGACGACTATGGTGCGGAGGCCCTGGTCAAGACTCGCGAACTCGAGGTTCGTGCGCAAGGCTCTGAAGGATTCGGCCACCGGTGAACGTGGATAGAGCAGGGTCGCCAGTCTGTAGAACACTGGCCGGTCACGTTCGCCCGGCATACGCCTGATCAACCCGACCGTTGCGAGGCCGGTGACTCTTTCGACGTCCTCGGCGGTCTTCAGGCGGTCATCAAACTGTTCCCAGAGCATCGCAGCCCCCACGCTGAGGAGGAAGGCCAGGGCCGCCGCGATGCCTACGTTAAACAATGGCCTCGGCGAGGCAGGAGCCGGCGGTGCGACCGCCGGCTCGACGATCGTCACCTGGTTGGCCTCCGAGGCAACCGAGAACTCCAGGTACGCTGCATAGGTCGAGCCCAAGGTGACCAGACGACCCACCAGCGTTTCGAGTCTTGTGTCCTGGGCTGCGGTCCGACCCGGCAGGACCGTGAGAGCATCGATCTCAGGCCTGATCTGCTCGATCTGGGCCTGGATCGCACGAAGACTCGCGTCCAGGAATTCCATCTGGTTGCTTGCCTGGCCCGACAAGGTCGGTGCAATGGCCACGATCTCGGCCGCCATCGCGTTGGCGATCGCCGCCGCCCGCTTCGGGTCGCTATCCCGGCCGATGATCTCGATGAACGGGAGGTCGCGGACGGCTGAGACATCGAGCCGAGGGCCGAACTCGACGAGCGATAGCTTGAGTCCCGATCGCTTCAGGGCGCCTTCGAGAACCGGCCGGTCCTCGGACAATGAGACATAGGCAGCCGCAAGCTGTTGGGCGGTGTCGAACTGTCTCGGGTCCGGGTTCGTCGAGGTCAATGCCTGGCCGACGACAAGCCGGGCGTCGGCCTCATAGACCTTGGGCAGCACCGCGGCGCTGATGACGAATGCCACAACCGCGGCGATCAGGGTCGCGGCGACAATCCAGCGCACCCATGATCGGATTACGGTCAGTCGATTACGAATGTCCATTGAAACCCGACGTTACCCCTGCGACAGGAGGCGCAGTATACGGGCCATCCGCCGGTTGGGGCGCGAATCGGCGCGGCAGTGGGTGCGCGCTCGCACCAGCGAGCGGGCCACTCCGCTACCCGAGCAGGACGGCTTTGCGGCAGGTAAAGGCTTCGGCGTAGCCGCTCGAGCAGGCGGCCTCGATCCCACGGACCCGGGCCAGGCCCCGGATGGTCTCCGCCGTGAGCCATGACCGGTCGCGCTGGGAGGGAAACGCCGCTAGCAGATGGTCGACTTTTCGATCGAGGATTCCCGGAGCGAGTGGTACGTAGAGGTTCGGGCTGCCCAGGTCGCCCTCGTACTTGGGGATCTCGTATTCCAGGATCAGGCTTTCTCGGAAGGTCTGCCAGGCGAACTCGGACACGACCCGATGGTCCTGGTGGCGGTCTTCGAGGCGCGGAGCAACGACGAGGTCCGGGCGGACCCGGCGCCCGAGGGCGTCGAACGCCTCTTTGATCCCGGCGTCGTAGGGAAAATACCGTTCTCGGAAGGCCCCAACCTCGACACTCATCGGCGCTCTAGCGCCGATGAGTGCATCGGCGCTAGCGCGGGCCTCACTGGCCCGGGTACCATCGGCACTCAGCACGACCCAGGTCAGGTTGTCGACCCGGCCGGCGTCGAGCAGCTCGAGAATGAGTCCAAGTGCGCCGATCTCGATGTCGTCGGCGTGAGCTCCGACAGCCAGGACCGAAAGCGATCCAGACCCCGCGATCGACAGACCGATCATGCGGCTCCGTCCCCCGTCGGAGCGATGGTGCCCGGTACTCGAACCGGCGCGTCAGCCGGGTGCTCCTGCCAGACGGCCCAGGGCATGTCTCCCGAGTGGACGTGATGCTCGAGGTTCTCCCAGTCGCGAACAGTGTCCATTGGCGCCCAGAAACCGTCGTATCGGTAGCCGAGGACCTGGTCGCGCTCAATCAGGCGCCGGATGACGTCGGGAACGAGATCCTCGCCCGGTTCGATTTCGTCCAGTACTTCGCGTCGGAACATGAAATATCCGCCGTTCAGCCAGAGGTCCGCCTGGCTCACCTCCTGGACGTCCCTGACTCGGTACCGGCCATCGAACCTAACGAGATGGAAGGTGTAGGGCGTGGGTCGGACCGCCAGAAAGGCGGCAAGCTTCCGGCTCCGCGTGAAGTGCCCGATCAGATCCGGCAGCGGGGCATCCGTCAGGACGTCGCCATAGTTGGCCAGGAAGATGTCCTCGTCGGCCACGTACCGCGCGACCGCCTTCAGGCGCTGGCCGACCGAGGCGTGAAGGCCGGTGTCGATGAATTTGATCCGCCAATCGTCGATTTCGCTCTTGAGTAGCTCGATCGATCGGCCGCCATCGGCGAGCACCAAGTCATTCGAGACCTTTTCGCCATAACGCAGGAAATAGTCCTTGATCGCATCCGACCGGTAGCCGAGACAGAGGACGAAGTCCTTGACCCCGAAGTGGGCGTAGTAGCGCATGACGTGCCAGAGGATCGGGCGATGCCCGACCGAGATCATCGGCTTGGGCAGCGACTCGGAGTGCTCACGAATCCGAAGCCCCTGACCGCCGCAGAACAGAACAACCTTCACGCCTTGCCCCCTTGACCCGATCGGGCGACGCCCCGGTAGACCTCGAGGTAGGCGCCGACCATCCGTTCCGGCGAGAACCGCTCGCGGGCCCAGGCATCAGCCGCGTCGGCGGCCGCGCGCCAGGGAGCGGGATCGGTGACAAACGAGGCGATGGTTAGAGCCAGCGCACGGGGGTCCTCGGGAGGGAATCGCCCCGGATAGCCGGGGGGCACGGCCTCCCGCAGCCCAGGGGCGTCGGCAGCAAGGAGTGGCACGTGGGCACAGATGGTTTCGACCGCCAGGAGTCCTAGTCCCTCGAACCGGGAGGGCATGATGACCGCATCGAACTCGGAGAGACGTGCGCGCAGGTTCGGCACCGGCGGCCCGATCTGAACGGATCGACGCAGGCGCCGGACGCGCATCTGGATGTCCGCCTCTTCCCTGCCCGCGCCGAAGACCACGATCTCGAAACCGAGGTCGCTGGTCTCGAGGATCTCCAGAGCGTCGAGCAGGATGTCCACGCCTTTCTCTCTCGCAAACCGACCTGCGAAGCAGAGCCGGACTGGGGCGCCTGGGCGGCGGGCGAGCGCTACTCCGGTCCCCTCGCACGGGACGCCGTTGTAGACAACCCGAACCTGCCGGGCAGGCCGTCCCGCAGCGCGCCGCCAGGCCGCAAAGCCCTGGGCCGCCGCCTCGCTTACTGCGACGACTGCAGCCGCATCGAGGCGCCCTTCAGAGATCCGCCCGAGCCGCGGCCACCCACCCCAGAGAACTGCGTTGTGGATCGTCCGAACGACCGGTCGCCTGGCAAAGCGCCCCAGCGGGAGCGAGGAGATCGCCCAGGCGAACTCGGGTACCTCCGTGTGCAGGTGGATGAGATCCGGTTCGAACGCGCGCACTGCGCGCCGCAGCCAGATCGGCGCATCGAGCATCGCAAGCTTCGCCGAGCGGTTGTTGGACCCCGGGAAGACGGTTACGCCGTGTTCCCGCAGTTCGTCACGTACGTTGGCGGCCATGGTCGCATCGTTGTCGCCGGCCACCGGCAACACGCCGCAGGCAACGCCTTCAGCGGCGAGTCCCTGTGCGAGTGTCTGCGCCACTCGCTCGGATCCTCCGAGGCCGAGACGGGCCACGATGTGGAGCACCCGAAGTT
>JBKKDW010000134.1:0-2652 GCA_046708025.1 Candidatus Limnocylindrales bacterium | reverse complement strand
GATCGGGACGCGGCGCATCTCGCCCGACGGCAGCCGGACGGTGGCAAACTCGCCTTCCTTGGCGAGGAGCTGGGCCGACACACCGGCCGAGCGCACGATCTGGCCGCCTTTGCCGGGAACCAGCTCGATGTTGTGAATCGTGGTGCCGAGCGGGATGTTGAGCAGCGGCAGGGCATTGCCGACCCGTGCCTCGGCGTCCGCCCCGGCCACGACCACGTCGCCCACCCGCAGACCGTGCGGCAGGAGCATGTAGCGCTTCTCGCCGTCGCGATAGTGGAGCAGGCCGATCCGGGCGGACCTGTTTGGGTCGTACTCGATGGTCGCGAGGCGGGCAGGTACGCCCAGCTTGTCCCGCTTGAAGTCGATCCGCCGGTAGTGCTGCTTCTCGCCACCGCCGCGATGGCGAACGGTCATGCGGCCCGCGTTGTTCCGCCCGGAACCGCGGATCTGCGGCTCCAGCAGCGGCTTGTGCGGCTCCTTCGTCGTGATCTCCTCGAACGTCGAGCGAGTCATCTGGCGGAGCCCAGGTGAGGTGGCCTTGTAACTGCGCAACGGCATGGCTAGACCCCCTCGAAGAATTCGATCTTCTGGCCGGCGGCGAGGGTCACGATCGCCTTGCGCCAGGGCGTGGTGTAGCCGGTGGTCTGGCCGCGGCGGTTACCGCGACGCTTCTCCTTGGCCTTGGTGGTCAGGACGTTGACCGACACGACGGTCACGTTCTCCTTGCGGTAGAGCTCCTCGACCGCAGCCTTGATCTGGATCTTGTTGGCCCGGTCGTGGACCGCGAAGGTGTACTTGCCACGACCCGACTCATCGATCGACTTCTCGCTGATGACCGGGCGCAGGATGATCTCGGGGGCGGTCAGCGCGCTCATCCGTAGATCGCCTGCATCCGCGCCAGCGAGGGCTGCTCGATCAGGACCAGGTCGGCCTTCAGCAGATCCACCACGTTGAGCGAATCGGCCAGGATCACCTCGACCGTTGGCAGGTTGCGGGCCGACAGTTCGAGGGTCTGATCACGACCGACGGCCACCACGAGGATCCGTCCGGTCGCGTCGAGGGCCCGCAGCACCCCGGCCAGGTCCTTCGTGCGGATGGCCTCGAGGCCAAAGGTGTCGATCACCTTGATCGAGTCGTCGCCGAACTTGGCGGTCAGCGCGCCACGGAGGGCCAGGCGCTTCATCTTGCGCGGCAGGCGCTGCTCGTACGAGCGCGGGTGGGGCCCGAAGACGACGCCGCCGCCACGGTAGTGCGGAGCGCTGGTCGTGCCCTGGCGGGCGCGCCCGGTGCCCTTCTGGCGGTACGGCTTCTTGCCACCGCCCCGGACTTCGCCCCGGGTCTTGGTGGCGGCGGTGCCGGTTCGCCGGCCGGCGAGCTGGGCGGTGACCACCTGGTGGAGCACGGCGGCATTGACCGGTGCGGCGAACAGCTCGTCGCTGAGCTCCACGCTGCCAATGGTCTGGCCGGTCCGGTCGTAGACGTTGGTCTGGGGCATTCGCTCAGGCCTTCTTCACGAGGATCAGGCCGCGGCGGGCCCCAGGCAGGCTGCCCTTGACCAGCAGCAGATTGCGCTCCGGATCCGTGCGCACGACGCGGACCTTCTTGATCGTCACGGTCTCGGCGCCCATGTGACCAGACATCTTCATGCCCCGGTAGACCCGGCCGGGCGTGGTGCCCGGGCCAATCGAGCCGGGTGCGCGGTGATGGTCGGAGCCGTGGGTCTTTGGGCCGCGTCGAAAGTGGTGGCGCTTGATCACGCCCGCGGTCCCCTTGCCCTTCGAAACGCCGGTGATATCGACCTCGTCGCCGGCCGCGAACAGATCGCCCAGGCTCATCGTCTGGCCAACCTCGAACGGCCCAACGTCCTCGACCCGGAACTCGCGGATGGTGCCGACCTTGGGCAGGTCCCGCAGCTGGCCGGCCTCTGGCCTGGTCAGCCTGGCCGCGACGTCCGTCCCGACCTGGACGGCCGTATACCCGTCGCGCTCGGTCGTGCGCAGGCGGGTGACCGTGTTCGGCCCGATGGCGACGACCGAGACGGCCACCATCGTGCCGTCATCCTGGAAGACCTGGGTCATGCCGACCTTGCGGCCGATCAATCCGATGCTCATCGCCCGCTCACATCTTGATTTCGATGTCGACGCCCGCCGCCAGCGAGAGTCGCATCAGGGCGTCCACGGTCTTGGACGAAGGATCGAGGATGTCGACGAGGCGCTTGTGGGTCCGGATCTCGAACTGCTCGCGGCTGTCCTTGTCGATGAACGGCGAGCGCAGGACCGTGAACTTCTCGATCCTGGTGGGCAGCGGGACAGGACCGACGACGTCGGCGCCGGTGCGCTGGGCGGTCTCCACGATCTGGGCGGCGGACTGATCGATCAGCCGGTGATCGTAGGCCTTGAGACGGATCCTGATCCGCTGCTTTGCCATGTCGCCCTACTCGACGATGCTGACGATGGCGCCGGCGCCGACGGTCCGGCCACCCTCGCGGATGGCGAAGCGCTGGCCGACTTCGATGGCGATCGGGTTGATCAGCTCGACGCTCATCTCGACGTTGTCGCCGGGCATGATCATCTCGGCTCCGTCGGGCAGCCCGATCGCGCCGGTCACGTCGGTCGTGCGCAGGTAGAACTGCGGCCGGTAGCCGTTGTAGAA
>JBKKDW010000133.1:0-6548 GCA_046708025.1 Candidatus Limnocylindrales bacterium | reverse complement strand
TGGAGGATCGCCTTGAGCGGGAGCGTCTGCGGCTGGCCGTCGACGAGCGCCAGCATGTTCATGTTGAACGCGAGCTGCATCGGGGTGTGCTTGAACAGGTTGTTGAGGACCTTGTGCGGGTTGACGTCGCGCTTGATCTCGATGTACATGCGCATGCCGTCGCGGTCCGACTCGTCGCGCAGGTCGGCGATGCCGTCGATCCGCTTGTCCTTGACCAGCTCGGCGATCTTCTCGAGCAGGCTGGCCTTGTTCACCTGGTAGGGCAGCTCGGTCACGATGATCGCGGTTCGGTCCCCGCGGACCTCTTCGAAGGCGACTTGGGCGCGCATCACCACCCGCCCGCGGCCATGGGCGTACATCAACCGGATGGCGTCGACGGTCTCCCACTCGCCGCTCAGCAGGTTGCGCTGCTTCTCGTACCGAAAGATCGTCCCCCCGGTCGGGAAGTCCGGGCCGCTGACGAACTTGCACAGGTCGTCCGAGGTGAGCTCCGGGTCGTCGATCAGGGCGATCGTGGCGTCCGCGATCTCGCCCAGGTGATGTGGCGGGATGTTGGTGGCCATGCCCACCGCAATCCCGGAGCTGCCATTGACCAGCAGGTTGGGCAGCTTGGACGGCAGCACGGACGGTTGCTTCTGGGTCGCGTCGTAATTGTCGACAAAGTCGACCGTCTCCTTGTCGATGTCGGCCAGCATCTCGCCGGCGATCGCGGTCAGGCGCGCTTCCGTGTAGCGCATCGCGGCGGCGCCGTCGCCGTCGACCGAGCCGAAGTTGCCTTGGCCGTCAACCAGCGGGTAGCGCATCGAGAAGTCCTGGGCCAACCGAACCAGGGCGTCGTACAGGGCGACGTCGCCGTGCGGGTGGTACTTGCCCATCACCTCGCCGACGATCGCTGCGCACTTGCGGAACGAGCTGGTCGCCGACAGCCCCATTTCGCCCATCGCGAACAGGATCCGGCGATGGACCGGCTTGAGGCCGTCCCGGACATCGGGCAGGGCGCGCGCCACGATCACGCTCATCGCGTAGTCGAGGTAGCTGACCCGCATCTCGTCCTCGATCCGGATCATCCGGACGTTGCCCTGGTCGTCAGTCACGATCGATTACTCCTGGCCCGCTGCGGGCCGTTCGGCGAACCGCGCCGACGCCTCGGCGGCGCTCGAGGTGGCGCCGGCGCCGGGTCGTTTGCGGATCCCGGCCAGTTGTGTTCGGAGCTCGTCGGCCGTCATCGGGTCGAGCCTGGCGATCGAATCCCGGATGACCCAGGCTCGGTGGCCGTCGTCGGTCGCGGCGGCGCGCTCTGTTTCGGTGCGCAACGCGGCTTCGGTGCCGGCCGGCTCGAGTTGAGCGAGCGAGCGGTAGGCCCACGACAGGGCCTTCTGAACATCCGGCTCGCCGTCCCCGATCAGCTGCCCCAGCAACGCCAGGGCGCGCCCTGGGAGATCCGGATCACGGCCGTTGCGACCGACGTGCGTCATGGTCGCGATGGTCGAACCAACCAGCCGGCGCTCCCAGCGCGAGCGGCTGTAGACAAGCTGCTCGAGCTCCGCCCAGCGGTAGGGCTCCCGGGCGATCCCGCGGCCGTAGACGTGGGCCAGCGTATCGACCGTGATCCAGTCGTCCGCTTCGCGTGCTGCTCGGCGCAGGAGCTGCCAGGTCCGTTCCGTCTCGGAGGCCAGCGTCCGCTCCAGCAGGCTGAAGGCGAACCAGCGGTTCTCGAGCTCCGGTTCGCGGAACAGTCGATCGGCGATGAACAGCAACTGGGTCGGGCGGTCGTGCCTCGTGGCCGCGCGGAATCCGCGTTCCAGGGCGGCCAGCAGGGGCGAGCGGACGCCGTGGATCGCGGCCAGACCCGGGGCGACCCGGTGCTGCCCGTCGAGATACTCGGGATCGGCCAGGCCAGCCAACCCATGCTCCAGGGTCCGAGCGAACGCGTCGGAATCGTTGGTCAGCTCGGCCAGCGCCCGCCCGAGCGCCTCGGCTCGGTCCTTGCGCTCGGCCACGAAGGCGACCGCCCGCGCGGTCGTCGTGCCCGGTGCAGGGGCGCCCGGTGCGGTGGCGACCGCCAGTCTGCCCTCAGACGTCAAGATTCTGGACCTTCCGGGCCTCGGCCTTGATGAAGTCCTTGCGCGGGGCCACCTTCTCGCCCATCAGCATCGTGAAGATCTCGTCGGCGGCCGCACCGTTCTCGCTGTCGACGCGGAGAAGCGTCCGCGTCTCCGGGTTCATCGTGGTGTCCCAGAGCTGATCGGCGTTCATCTCGCCGAGGCCCTTGAAGCGCTGGACGGACAGGTTCTTGACGTTGAAGTCCTTGACGATCTGGTCACGTTCCTTTTCGGTCTGCGCGTAGCGGGTCACCTTGCCGGTGCTGACCCGGTAGAGCGGCGGCTGGGCGATGTACAGGTAGCCAGCCTCGATGACCATCGGCATGTGGCGGTAGAAGAAGGTCAGCAGGAGGGTCCGGATGTGGGCGCCGTCGACGTCGGCGTCGGTCATGATGATGATCCGGTGGTAGCGGATCTTGGTGAGGTCGAAACCTTCACCGATGCCGCCACCGAGGGCAATGATCAGGGGTCGGATCTTCTCGCTCGACAGGACCTTGTCGAGACGGGCCTTCTCGACGTTGAGCATCTTGCCGAACATCGGCAGAATCGCCTGGAAGCGGCGGTCTCGACCGGCCTTCGCCGACCCACCCGCGGAATCGCCCTCGACCAGGTAGATCTCGCTCCGGGCCGGATCCCGTTCCTGGCAGTCGGCGAGCTTGCCCGGCAGCGACATCCCCTCGAGGGCGCCTTTGCGCAGGACCAGGTCGCGCGCCTTGCGGGCCGCCTCGCGCGCACGCGCCGCGGTCAGGCACTTCTCGATGATTCGGCGGCCGTCGGCAGGGTTTTCGTCGAGGTACTGGCCGAGGCTGTCCGACACCGCCGTCTGGACCTGCCCCTTCACCTCGGCGTTGCCGAGCTTGGCCTTCGTCTGGCCCTCGAACTGCGGGTCGGTCAGCTTGACGCTGATGACCGCGGTGAGGCCTTCCCGGACGTCGTCGCCGGACAGGTTCGCATCGCTGTCCTTGAGAACCGCGGCTCGACGGGCCCAATCGTTCAATGAACTGGTCAGGGCGGCCCGGAAGCCGGTGACGTGCGTGCCGCCATCGACCGTGTTGATGTTGTTGGCGAAGGCGAGGACGTTCTCGGTGTAGGCGTCGTTGTATTGGAGTGCCACCTCGACCGCGGTGCTGCCCTCGCGGCGCTCGACGTAGATCGGGCGGCTGTGCAGGGCCTCCTTGTTCCGATTGAGGTGGCGCACGAAGGATCGCAGGCCGCCTTCGAAGTAGAACGACCGCTCCCGGTCGTTGCGCTCGTCGACCAGGGTGATCCAGACGCCCCTGGTCAGGTAGGCCGACTCGCGGACGCGCTGGGTAATCAGATCGAACTCGTAGTCGGTGGTCTCGAACATCTCCGAATCGGCCAGGAAGCTCGTGGTCGTGCCCCGGCGCGGCCCCTGCGGGCCGAGCTTCTGGACCGCCGTCGTTGGCTTGCCACGGGCGTACTCCTGCGCCCAGACCTGGCCATCACGGGCGGATTCGACACGCATCCAGGAGGACAGCGCGTTGACCACGCTGACACCCACGCCGTGGAGCCCGCCAGAGACCTTGTACCCGCCGCCGCCGAACTTGCCGCCGGCATGAAGGACCGTGTGGACGACCTCGAGGGCGTCCTTCCCGGTCGAGTGCCGGCCGACGGGAACGCCTCGCCCGTCGTCCTCGACCACCACGACGCCGTCAGCCCGGATGGTCACCTTGATGACGGCGGCGTGGCCGGCCATCGCCTCATCGATCGAGTTGTCGACCACCTCCCAGACGAGGTGATGCAGGCCGCGGGCATCGGTCGAACCGATATACATGCCCGGACGGCGCCGAACCGCCTCGAGCCCCTCGAGGACCAGGATGCTCGCCGCCGTGTAGTCCGATCCGCCCGCCCGCACGCGCTTGGCGCGGCCGTTCGAGCGTGTGTCGGCGCTCGATCGGATGGCGTCCTCGCTCACGCGGTTCCTCCGGTCAGGCGGTCGTACAGCCGGCCAAGTTCTTCGTCGCTGTAGTACTCGATGACGATGCGGCCGCCGCGGCGGGTCCGGGCGAGGCTCACCTTCGTGCCCAGCGCGCGGCGCAGATCCTCCTCGACGCGCTCAAGGTCCGGATCGGCCTGGCGCGCGGGCGCGGCTTCCTCAGCGCTGGGTCGCGGCTCACGCAGCCGACGAACGAGCTCCTCGGTCTGGCGCACGGAGAGTTCCTGGCTGACGACCGAATCGAGGACGCGTCCCTGGAGTTCGGCCGGCAGGCCGCCGAGCGCCCGCCCATGACCTTCAGTGAGGCGCCCTTCGGCGACCGCGGCCTGGATCTCCGGGGCGAGATCGAGCAGGCGGAGCGTATTGGCGACGGTCGAACGCGCCCGACCGACCCGTGTGGCCACGTCGTCCTGGCTGAAACCGAACCGATGGATCAGCTGCCGGTAGGCGTCCGCAGTCTCGATCGGGTCGAGATCGGCGCGCTGCAGATTCTCGACCAGGGCCAGCTCCAGCCCGTCACGATCGGCCAGCTGGCGGATGACCGCGGGAATGCGGTCGAGGCCGGCGGCCTGGGCCGCGCGCAGGCGGCGCTCACCGGCGACCAGCTGGTAGCCGGTTGTGGTCTCGGATACCAGGATCGGCTGGAGCACACCGTAAGCTGCGATGCTTGCCCGCAGCGAGGCCAGAGAAGCCGGATTGAATCGCTTGCGTGGCTGGTACGGGTTCGGGCTGATGCGCGAGATCGGAATCTCGACCGCACTGGCGTTGCCGCCACCGCGCTGGGGAATGAGCGCGCCAAGGCCGCGGCCCAGTCCGATCGATCGCGCCGGCCGCTCGGGCTGATCGTCCGGATCCGGCCGGTCAGTCATGAGGCGGTCACCGCTTCACGAGTCGTCGTCGATTCAGCCGTGACGCGGCTGTCGCGCCGTCGAAACTCCTTCGCCAGGGCGGCGTAGGCGACGGCGCCGGTCGAGTCCGGCGAGTAGCGCGAGATGGGCAGCCCGTGACTCGGAGCCTCGGAGAGGCGCACCGAGCGCGGGATCACCGTCTCGTAGACCAGGTCACCGAGATGACGCCGGGCTTCGGCAGCGACATCGGCCGACAGGTTGGTCCGAGCGTCGTACATCGTCAGCACGATGCCGTTGATCCCCAGGTTCGGATTGAGGTGATCCCGAATGAGATCGAGGGTGGCAAGCAGCTGGGTCAAACCTTCCAGGGCGTAGTACTCGCATTGCAACGGGATAAGGACCGAATCGGCGGCGGTCAGGGCATTGACCGTGAGCAACCCGAGGGCCGGCGGGCAGTCCACGAGCAGATAGTCGTAGCGGTCGGCGATCTCCGACAGTTGCCCGGCGAGCCGGCGTTCGCGGCCCGGGACCGGCGCCAGTTCCAGTTCGGCTCCGGCCAGCGCGATGGCCGATGGGACCACATCGAGTCCCTCGATTGGCCCGGCGAGAATCAGTTCGCCGATCTTCGCATCGTCAACAACCGCGTCGTAGATCGATCGCTCGATCGAGCCCCGGTCGAAGCCGAAGCCGCTCGTCGCGTTGCCCTGGGGATCCAGGTCGACGATGAGGACTCGCTCGCCTGAGAGCGCAAGATAGCTCCCGAGATTGACAACCGTCGTGGTCTTGCCGACGCCGCCTTTCTGATTCGCACAGGCGATCGTCTGGCCCACTCAGTATCCTGCCCGGAACGCTCTCACGAGATCGAATTCTACCATTGCAGGGCCTGTGACCCCCGAATCGGTGGCGGGAGGGTTTCACGTGAAACACCCGTTGGCCAAGTCGGGCGCGTCGAGGCTCGGGTGGCCCGGGGTCGAGCTGCCCAGATCCGCGAGTGGTCGACACATCGACCGTCCGACGAACATCCGCGGGTGTGAACGTGATCCCGAGGCCGCCCACCGTCGGTTGGCGCGGCCGTGGACCGATCGAGGGCCGATACCGGTGCCACGGGCCCACTCAGTGTCAGCCCGACCGTCAGCTTCCTGCGCCAGCGGTCGGGTGGTCGATGGCGGAACCAACCGGCTACCAGCCGGCTGACAGAGCGCGGGGTCGAGGCTGCCATCGGCCGGGGCCGTCGGCAAGGTCGGGCGAACGCGACCGTTGCCCGGATACGGGCTCCGTGGGATACTTCGCCCCGAAGTCGCCGCCCGAGGATCGACTCGCTCCATGACCCTGCTCCTCGCTGCGGTCGGCGCGACGGTGACGGCCTTGCTGGAACTCAGTGTCGGCCCGTACTTGCGGGTCGCAACCGCACAGCCGCACCTGGTCCTTGTCCTCGGAGTCATCGTCACGGTCGCGATTGGCGTCGAGGCGGGCCTCGTCTGGGCATTCGTGGGGGGCCTCGTCCTTGATGTCCTGGCACAACGGCCGCTCGGATCAACGGGCTTCGCGCTCCTGCTCTGCCTTGGCGGCGCCTCCGCGATCGGCCGTCTATTCACGCGATTACGACCGATCGTTCCCGTTCCGGCCACCTTCCTGCTGAGC
>JBKKDW010000132.1:0-5444 GCA_046708025.1 Candidatus Limnocylindrales bacterium | reverse complement strand
GCTGGGGCCTGCCGGTCCTCTACGACGTGGTTCGCCGCTTCTGCGGCTGAGGCAGCCGCAGAAGCGTTGTCGAACCGGAGCGGGTCAGCGTCGACTGGCCGATCGTCGGCGTTCGAGCCAGAGGGTCGTTCCTGCGGCGGCCATGAAGCCGGCCAGGACGATGAGCCCGAGCAGGCCGCCGTCCCGAGCCGGGACGACCGGTGAATCGACGGTGGTCGGCGGCAGCGTGGGGGCGGCCGTTGGAGCCGCCGTGGGCGCGGCCGTTGGCGCCGGGGTGGGCGCCGGCGTCGGCGCCGGGATGGGGACCGTGACCCCGATCTGGCCACGGATCTCGCCACCTGGGTTGGCCGTGGTATGCAGGTTGAAGTAGGTCGTGCCGGCCCGGATGGCCGCCACGGCCTGGGCAAAGGTCGTGACCGACCCTGAGGCGGTGAAGTTGGTTGCGGTCAGCGTGCCGCTCATCGGGCTCGGCCCGGCGACCAGGCCCAGGATGACCCCACCGGCCACTCCGGCCGCGCCGGTATGGATGTGGGCCGCGTTGACGGTCCCGGACAGCCCGCTGTAGGTGACCAGGTAGGTGATCGTGCTGCCATCGGCGCTGATGACGGCGGTGCCCTGGCCGGTCGCGGTCGTGACGATCGCCGGGACCTCCTGGGCGCCGGTCAGCGGGCCGCCGTACGCCGGTTGGGTGGGATCGACGGCCATCGCTGTGCCCGGCACGACCAGCAGGGCCATTGCGGCGACGACCAAAGCGAGGCGCTTTCTGCGCATGCGGTGCTCCCTTCGTGTGGCCGGCAGGCCGCCTGGGGACGGTCGGGGCCGGTATACAGCGATACGATGATCGAGTCGGGCCGGTTTTGGAAGCGCGAAGATCCGCCCGACGTGACATACACGTATCAAGATCCGATGGCTGACAATACGGCGATGCGACATTCCGGCCGGGTTGGCCTCATGGCCGCTGCGATCGGGGGCCTCCTGCTGGTCGCCGGGGCGGTCAACGCCGCGACCGTCACGGTGGCCTCGGTCAATTTCGTGTTCCAGCCGGGATCGCGGACGGTCAACATTGGGGACACGGTCCGCTGGACCTTCGCGGGGGACCCACATACGGTCACGTCGGGCGCTCCCGGAGCACCTGATGGTCGATTCGAGTCCGGGATCAAGAACCCGGGAGAATCGTTCCAGGTCCCGTTCAACAGCGCCGGAACGTTCCCCTACTTCTGCCAGATCCACTCCGAGCAGATGTTCGGGACCATCGTGGTCAGGGCGGCGGCGACTTCCGCTCCGACTGCCAAGCCGACGGCGAAGCCCACGGCCAGACCGACGGCCAGACCCACTGCAGCTCCAACCGCGGCTCCGACCGCCGCGCCGACGCTCGCTCCGACGGCTGCACCAACCACGCCACCGACGCCGAAGCCAACGGCCGCGCCAACCGCCGCGCCAACGCAGGTTCCGACCGCCACGCCGAGCGCAGCTCCGACCGCCACAACCACGGCGCCGCCGAGCGCGGAGGCGAGCCCGGCCCCCACCGTCGACGGCGCCGCTGCCGGCTCGATCGATCCCGTCCTGATCCTGCTGATCGCGGCCGTCGTGGGGCTGCTCGTGGCGGGGGGGGTGGCCATCGCCCGGCGTCCACGGACCAATTGAGCGGTCAGTCGCCTCGCGGGGTCCTGATCAGCCGCCCTCGCCTCGAGATCGCGTGGGTGGCCAGCGCTGCCACGCCCATCGCCACGATCGCCCGTTCGGCCGTGGGCAGGGGCCGGACCGCGGACAGGAACTGATCCGCCCGCGCGCGATCCACGACCCGCAGGATGGCGTGGCCGCGCGGCGTCAGGCGCAGGGTCCGTTGACGTAGATCCTCGGGTTCCTGGTGGCGCTCGACGAGCCGGCGGCGAACCAGGCCGTCCACCAGGCGGCTGGTCGCCGAGGGCGATCGACCGATCGCCTCGGCCAGCTCGCCGACGGTCAGGGTGCTGCCGTCGGCCAGCACATACAGGCCGGCCAGCTGGGTGAAGCCCAGGCGCAACTCCCCGAGCTGACTGGCAAAACCGATGACCAGCTCGCGCCAGAGGGCTCGACCCATGGCTACGCGTTCACTGATCTGGCGGACGTTGGGCAGGCGGTTGCCGGCGGCCAGGACCGGCGCCGAGAGGTCCGCCTCGAAACGGCGGGTGATCGAACGGACCGGTGCCGGCCGCCTGGATGGGCGCGACATCAGTCGATCAGTGGACACGCGCCAAGGGTACCCAACCAGCGCGAACGTGTGCAACCGTGCATGCGAGTCGCTCGGAGTGGCGACTCACCGCGCCTACCCTGCGGTAGATGACCCACCTCGCCTACGTATTTCCCGGACAGGGATCCCAATCGGTGGGCATGGGTCGCTCCGTCGCCGAGGCCTCGCCGGCAGCCGCGGCCGTGTTCGACCTCGCGGACCGAGCCCTGGGCTTCTCGATCAGCGATCTCTCCTGGAATGGGCCCGCCGAGCAGCTGGATCTGACGGAGAACGCCCAGCCGGCCCTGCTCGCGACGTCGATCGCCATCCTGGCGGCCATCCGCGAGCGATGGGCGGCCGAGGGCCTCGACGCGCCGCACCCGGCGTTCGCGGCCGGGCACTCGATGGGCCAGTACTCGGCGCTGGTCGCGGCCGGTGCCTTGGCGCTCGAGGACGGGGTCCGGCTGGTGCGCGAGCGAGGTCGCCTGATGCAGGCCTCCGGGCAGGGGCGCAATGGCGCAATGGCCGCCCTCATCGGGCTCGATGACGCCCGGCTCCCCGACCTGGTCGCCGGTGTCTCCGGTCGTGGCGTGTTCGTGGTGGCCAATCGCAACGCACCTGGCCAGGTCGTGGTCTCGGGCGAGCGACCGGCGATCGAGGCGGGCGCAGAGCTGGCTCGCTCGCTTGGTGCCAGGCGGGCCATCGTCCTGCCGGTCTCGGTTGCCGCGCACTCGCCGCTCATGGCCGAGGCAGCCGACGGCATGCGGACCGCACTCGCGAGCATCGCATTCAACGATCCCTGGCCGCCGCTCCTGGCCAACGCCGATGGTCACCCGCTCGAGACCGCCGATGCCTGTCGCAGCGAGCTTGTCGAGCATCTGACGACCGGCGTCGACTGGATCCGCGTCGTCGAGCAGATGGCTGCAGCCGGGGTCACGACGTTTGTCGAGATCGGCCCCGGCCGGGTCCTCAGCGGCCTCCTGAAACGGATCGTCCCTGATGCGGAGGTGATCCCGGCCGACGACCCTGCCTCCACCGACCGGCTGTTCGCCCTCGCGTCCGTGCCCGCCTGACCGCGGCCCATCATCCCCGTCCCAAGGAGAGTTCCATCGTGCGCCAACCCGATTACGACCGCCGTGTCGTCGTCACCGGCCTCGGGGTGATCAGCCCCGTCGGCAACGATGTCAGGACCGCCTGGTCCAGCCTGGTCAACGGCGTGTCCGGCCTCGGCCCGATCACGAAGTTCGACCCGGCGCCGTACGAGGCCAAGCTGGCCGGCGAGGTTCGCGGCTTCAGCGCACCGGACTGGATGGACGCGAAGGCGGCTCGCAGGAGCGAGTCCAGCATGCACTTCGGGGTCGCCGCGGCCAGGCAGGCCCTCGCCGACTCGGGATTCGAGCTCACCGACGAGAACCGCACCGAGGTCGGCGTGGTCTTCGGCTCGGGCGCCGGTGGCCAGCAGCTGATGATCGACAACTTCGCCGCTCTCCAGGAGCGCGGCCCGCGCACGGTCGCCCCGACCTTCATCGCGAACGCGCTGGTCGACAGCTGCTCGGGGATGATCGCGATCGAGACCGGGGCCATCGGGCACAACATCTGCATGGTGTCCGCTTGTGCCACCGGGACACACAACGTCGGGGAGGCCGCCGAGGCCATCCGCCGCGGAGATTGCATCGCGGTCATCAGCGGCTCGACCGAGGCACCGCTGCTGGAGGTGGCCCACGCCGGTTTCTCCAACATGCGCGGGATGGGCATGCCCCGGCCGGGCGAAGCGCCCGAGACTGTCTCGCGACCGTTCGACCTGACCCGCGACGGATTCGTCCTGGGTGAAGGCGCCGGATCGCTCTTCCTCGAGGACCTCGACATCGCCAAAGCCCGCGGTGCGCGGATCTACGCGGAAGTGGTCGGATACGGCTCGGCCGCCGACGGCTGGGACATGATCCAGCCGATCGAGGCCGGCGTCGGTGCCGCCCGGGCCATGAAGATGGCGCTCGAGCGGCGCGGCGTTCCAGCCGAGGAGGTCGACCTGATCAATCCGCACGGGACGTCGACCCCGCTCGGTGACAAGCGCGAGGCCGAGGCCATCTGGACCGTGTTTGGGCAGCGGGCGGCAGCGACCGAACGATCGCTTGCGATCAGCGCGTCCAAGTCGATGACCGGCCACATGATGGGCGCCGCCGGTGCGTTCGAAGCGTTCGCCACCGTGATGTCCGTCGCGGAGCAGTGTGCGCCGGCAACGCTCAACTACCGCGATCCGGACCCCGACTGCGACCTGTGGGTGGTCGCCGAGACGACCTCGCTGCCCATCCGCTACGCCCTGTCCAACAACATCGGCCTGGGCGGCCACAACGGCGCGGTCGTCTTCAAACGCTACGACGGCGATTGACGCCGGCGCGCCGGTTGGCCCGGTTGTGGCGCACCCTGGTTGTGGCACGCCTCATCGTGCCGCCGCGGAGGTCATGCTGATCGACGATCTCCCTAGGGAAATGCCTATTGCCTTAGGGCGATCGGCGACCTGCTGTCCGCCAGCCTGAATCAGAACGATCCCCGTTCGTCCCAATCCGGTCCCGGTTCAAGGCGCCTCGTCCCTGGCACGCGGGTTGCGCCGCGCGTGCGCCGGGCGCGACCGTTCGGGGGACGGCGTCCGGCGTCCGGAGGATGCGTGCAAGGCCGCAGCACGAGGTCGAGGTGGAGGGTGGCCGCCATTCGTGCCAGGAGCTCGAGTCGGACACCTTCGGCCAGACCATTCTCGATCATGGACCACGTCCCCTGGCTCACACCGCAGGCCTCGCTCAATCGCGTCTGGGTTTCGAACCTCATCAGGCGAACGTTGCGCAGGTCGAATCCCAGGTGAAGGATCACCTCTTCGACCGGCACCGGTTGATCGCGCAGGGAGTACGGCATCGGGCTATTTCAGCAGACGGTTCTCATCCTCGGCTCAACTGGAACTTCATCGGCCATCACCAGGCCCGAGGAGTCTCACGACGGCGCCGGGTCATCAGACGGCGCCGGGTCATCAGACGTCGCCGGGTCATCAGACGGCGCCGGGTCATCAGACGGCGCCGGTTATCGCCCTCCGAAGATAGGAATCGCCCGACGGCGATCGTCGTGGCGAGTGACTCCCGGCAGGCGATCGTCCCGACGGCGATCGTCGTGGCGAGTGACTCCCGGCAGGCGATCGTCCCGACGGCGATCGTCGTGGCGAGTGACTCCCGGCGGGCGATCTTCCCGAAGG
>JBKKDW010000131.1:0-16802 GCA_046708025.1 Candidatus Limnocylindrales bacterium | reverse complement strand
GCCGTTCGACGGTGGAGGAGGCGACGACGCGCCAGACTCGTGGCCTCGTACGCGACGTCGAGCATCCGGCCATGGGCGAAGTCGTACTGGACTGACGGGCCGGCCGCGCCCGGATCCTCGCGAACGATGCCGCGGCGCATGAGTTCCTCGACCGCATCGACCGTCTCCTCCTCCGATCGACCGCTGGCGTGGCGAACCGTAGCGAGATCGAACGAGCGACCGATGACCGCTGCCGCCGACAAGACCTGCGCCGCAGTCTCGCCGACGGACGCGATGCGCTCCTGGAGGAGCGCTTGAACCCCACGAGACAACGCGCTCCCAGGTGGCTCCCCGCTGACCAACGCCGCGACGACCTGAAGCGGCAGCCCCTCGGAATCGGCCATGAACGCGTCGATGAGCGTGTCGTCCGCATCGTCCGGTCGCATGGCGCGCACGATCATGGCGATCTCGTCACGGTCCAGGCGCCGGAGCGAGAGGCTCTCAGCCTTCGGTAGGCGGACCAGGTCATCCGCCGTCACGCGGCCGTTCGGTGTGAGGTCCTCCCGCCGCCAGGCGAGGAGCAGAAGGACGCGTCGGCCCTCGAGCCGACGGGCGAGATAGGCAAGCGCTTCGCGCGTCGGGTCGTCAGTGAGGTGGAGGTCATCGATCCAGATGAGCCCGGGCACGGGCCCGGCCGCGAAGGCAGACAGCGCGTCCGCGATGGCGTCCAGGAGTCGGACCCTTGCGCTCGCGCGGTCGGGAACTGCGACGCTGGCCGCCCCGCGTGGCCCTGGCAGGTCGACCAGCCGGCCGATCTCGAGGCGGGCTGTCTCATCGAGAGTCTCGAGGCGGGATGCTCCGTCGCGCGTCGCGAGTCCGGCGCGGAGGAGCTCGGCGATCGGGGCGTACGCGATCGCGCCCTCGCCCGGGTAGCCGCGGGCAGCAAGGACGATCCCCCCGGCCGCGCGGATGGTCATGGAGACCGTCTCGGCCAGGCGAGTCTTGCCGATCCCGGCTTCGCCTTCGAGGAGCACGACTCGGCCGTCCGGGGCCGAGGCCCGCCATGCCGATTGGATGGCGGTCAGCTCGCGCTCGCGTCCGACGAGTGGCACGGAGCTCGGCGAGGCTGGTCCAATCGACACAGCGGCCGGTCCCAAGCCGACTCCGGCGGGCGTGATTGGCCGAGCCGGTCGCACCCCCTCGAATCGATCCTCGCGGATGGCATCGTAGAGGTCGGTCGTCTCGCGGAGGGGGGCAACGCCCAACTCCCGGTCGTAGAGCGCCACGAGCTCGCGATACTGACGAATCGCACCGCCGCGATCGCCGGCCCTGGCGAGCAGCTCGATGAGCAGGCGCTGCGCAACCTCGTCGAGCGGGTCGAGGTGGACCCGCCGTCGGGCCAGGTCGACTGCCCCGACGGCGTCGCCGGCTCCCAATCTAGTTCCGGCAAGTCGCTCCAGCAGGCTGCCGACACTCCGCTCCACCCTCGCTCCCCGGAGCGCCTGCCACTCATCAAAGGAAGGGCAGTCTCGAAGAGCGAACCCAGCCATGAACGGACCACGAGCCAACCGAGCGGCGGTCTCGAGGTCGTCCGGCGCGGATGTCGAGGCGAGCCGCTCGAATTCGACGAGATCCACCCATGTCGCCTGGTCGATGGCGACCCGGGTCCGCTCGATGACGAGCCCGGATTCGCCCACGGCCGTCCGTAGCACCGACAATGTGCGCCGGAGGGCGCTTCGAGCCGCCTCGTCGTCGGCCTCCGGCCAGAACATCGCTGCCAGCTCATCCCTGGCAAAAGGCCGGCCCTCGGCCGCCACCAGGGCGACGATGGCGAGCGCCTTACGGGTATCGACGATGATCGGCCGCCCGTCGACGGCAATCTCCAGCGGACCGAGCAGTCGGATCGACAGCAGCCCAATGTCGCGATGCATGGGCGTAACGGTACCGCGATGACCCGTCATCCCGTAACGTTCCCGGAACGTCGAGCCTCCATGATCGGAGTGTGAGGATGTGCGTTCCTTCGCCCGGAGCCACCCGTTGACGCGGGCGTTCCTTGTCACGGTCGCGTGGCTGGCCGCGGTCGCCGGCGCGGTCGGGCTCGCCTTCGCTGCGAGCGCAGGGACGGCTGTCACTGGCGACAGCGCCAACTTCTCCCTCATCTTCGGCGGGCTGGCGCTCGCGGTCGCCACCGACGCCAGCGTGGGCGCCGTACTTATGCTCAAACGCCCCGGGAACGTCGTCGGCCTCGTCCTGTTAGGCGCCGCCATCCTCCTCGCGGTCACCTTCCTCGGCGGGTTCGTTTCCGGAGCCGTCCTCACGGAAGAACGCGGCAGGCACGACGTCCTCGCGGGCCTGGTGTCGCTCCTCGCTGTACTCGGTATCTATCCGGCCCTGATCGTCGCGGGGCCGCTGATGGCCCTCGTTTTCCCGAATGGGCGACTTCCAGGCCCGCGCTGGAGATGGCCGGTCGGAGCGATCGTCGCAGCGGTCACACTCGGTTCGGCCATCGGGATCGCGCGACCGGGACCGCTCGGGGGCAGCCTCGCGGACAATCCGTTCGGCGTGAGCGGGTTTTCCGGGTCGGAGGCGTTCTGGTCCATTGTCGAAACGCTCGCCGCGGCGGCCCTGCTGTTGGCGCTACTCCTGGCGCTCGCAGCGGTGATCGTGCGCGTCCGCCGCTCCGGGGGCGTCGAGCGCGCGCAACTCAAATGGTTCGTCGCGGCGTATGTCGCGACCGGCGCCGTGCTGACACTCAGCAACGTCGATGGCTCAACCCAGACAATCGTTGACCTCATAGCCCCCTGGTCCCTCTCGCTCCCGCCCGTCGCGGTCGGGATCGCGATCCTTCGGTACCGCCTCTACGACATCGACCGGCTCATCTCACGCACGGTCTCGTGGGCAGTCGTCAGCAGCGTGCTCGTGATCACGTTCGCGGTTGCGGTCGTCGCCCTTCAAGCCATCCTCGGGCGTTTCACGCAGGGCCAGACCCTCGCCGTGGCGGGATCGACGCTGGTCGCGTTCGCGCTCTTCCAGCCACTTCGCCGGCGCGTCCAGTCGGTCGTCGACCGGCGTTTCGACCGGGCCAGCTATGACGCCCAACGGACGGTCGAGGGTTTTGCTGCGGGTCTTCGAAACGAGTTCGACCTCGAGCGACTCGGCGGCGAGCTCGGTGCGGTCGTTGGCCAGGCCCTCGCGCCGACCTCGGTCGGCGTCTGGCTCCGACCCTCCCTGCGGATCCCGGGCCGGTGACGCAAATGCTCGGGTTAGCCGCACGACTCGCGATCGTCGGTCTCGTGATTGGCGCGGTTGTGGTCTCGTCGACGAGCACGTTCGGGCCTATCGTCAGCCTCCTGTCGCTTCCCTATGCCGCGATGGGCGCGGTCCTGGTCATCCGCCGGCCGCAGACCTCGATTGGCTGGATCCTCATTGGCCTGGCCTCGTGCTGGGCGCTGATCTCGGTGCCCGTCACGGGTACGCCCCAGCAGTTCGCCGATGGGAGCGTCGACCTGCCCGTCGCCCTCTTCGCGATCATCCATAGCGGTCTGCCGGCGACCGCATTCTTCCTCTACGCGGTCCTGGTGATGGTCTTCCCGTCCGGCCGGTTGCCAGTGGGACGGTGGGGTCGACTCGGTCGCGCAGGGCTGGGCGTCGGACTTGTCTTCGCTGCAGCGGCATACGTCGTGCCCGAGATCTTCGTTGGTTCTCCGGTGTTGGTCCGGAACCCAGCTGCCCTGCTGCCGGACCTCCCGATCTGGCGGGTGATCACCCCGGCCACCGTCACCTTCCCGGCCATGATCCTAGTGATTGCCGGGGCGGTCTCGCTTGTCGTCCGGGTCCGGCGCGCCGGTGGGACGGAGCGCCAGCAGCTCCGCTGGATCGCAGCCTCCTTCGCCGTCCTCATGTCGGCTGTCGTCTTCGGCCTCGTCACCGGTTTCCTCGTGCCCGGTGCCGGGGACAGCGGGCTGGCGTGGACTCCCGCGATGGTCGCCTTCCCCACCGTGCCAGTAGCGATCGGCATCGCCGTCCTTCGGTACCGGCTGTACGACATCGACCGGATCATCAGTCGGACAATCTCGTACGGGGTCGTCAGCGCGATGCTGGTTGCCGTCTACGCGGGATTGATCCTCGTCCTGCAAGGTCCGCTTGGTGCGATCACAGGTGGTGACACGGTCGCGGTGGCCGCGTCCACGCTGATCGCGGCGGCGCTCTTCCAGCCCGTTCGACGGCGGACCCAGGCCGCAGTTGATCATCGCTTCAATCGGGCACGGTACGACGCGGAGCGAACAATCGATGCCCTCGCGGCACGGCTTCGCGACGAGATGGACCTGCCCATCGTCCGGAGCGCCGTCGTCGACGCCGTTGCGCGCAGCGTCGAGCCCACCGCGGCCAGCCTGTGGCTTCGCCCGGGGCGAGCGCGATGATGCTGCGCCTGGCGACGCCATACGCCCTCGCCCGGGCCGGCGGCGTAATTGTGCTCGCCGCCGTGGGCGGCGTCGCCGCCGCGAACGCGGGGAGCGCCATCATCATCTACGTCCCGTACGCGACGGTCGGCGCGATCCTCAGCATCAGGCGACCGCGGAACGGCATCGGTTGGCTGCTGACCACGATCGCCTGGTCGTTTGCCCTCGGGTTCTTGCCGGTTCAGGCGACGGTCGAAGAGCTCCAGACGCTCACGGCCCCCCCGATCGTCCTCGCGGTCGCGTGGTTCAAGAACGGGTGGAGTCTGCCGCTGACGTTCGCGCTCATCGCCTGTCTCGCGATCGTCTTTCCGACGGGCCGACTGCCCGCCGGCCGGTGGCGACGGCCGGCCATGTTGTTGCTGATGGCCATGGGCGCGATCACGGTGTCTGGCGCCATCTGGCCGGTGCTGGAGGTGCTGCCCGAGGGCGTCGACCACATGATCGCGATACCGAATCCGCTCAGGCTGCTGCCACCCGGTCGACTCGATGTCGGGTCGGGTGCCTTGTCTGCCGTTTCGTTCGTGTTCATCTTCGCGCTGCTCATCGCGTCCACTGTGTCGTTGCTCGCGCGGTACGCGCGGTCGGCCGGAATCGAGCGGCTGCAGATGCGGTTGCTCGTGACGGGGCTGGCCGCCGTGGCGATCGCGGTGCCGGTCGGGTTCCTGCTGTTCGCGGCGTTCGGGTCGGTGATCGAGGGCTTGGCCTGGCTGCCGGCAATCGTCGCGCTCACGCTGCCACCGATCGCGATCGGGATGGCCGTCCTCCGCTACCGGCTGTACGACATCGACCGGATCATCAGCCGGACGATCGGGTGGGCCCTCGTCACGGGCGTCCTGGTTGCTGTGTTTGGCGCGACGGTCGTGGGCCTCCAGGCGCTCCTCGCTCAGCTCACCCAGGGTGAGACCCTCGCGGTGGCCGCGTCCACCCTGGTCGCGTTCGCCCTGTTCCAACCCGTTCGTCGCCGGGTCCAGACGGCTGTCGATCGCCGCTTCGACCGCGCGCGCTACGACGGCGACCGAACCGCCGCTGCCTTCACGGAGCGCCTGCGGGAACAGGTAGACCTCGCGGGGCTCGAAGCCGACCTGGCCCGGACCATCGATGCCACGCTCCACCCGAGCTCGACCGGTGTCTGGATCCGCGGAGCGGGCCGATGAATGCCGCGCGGTGGGCTGCGGCCGCGGTGGTGGTCGTGACGCTGGCCATGAACGCTGGGACGGTCTGGGTCCTGTTCGGCACGGAGTTCCTCAGCCGTTTTGCGCAACCGGGCTTGACCGAGTCCTACGTCGTGTTCGTATACGCGGCGATTGCCGGCTTCGGGGCCGTCTCGACGAGCTACGTCCTGGTGGGCCTGTTGCTCTCGGGTCGACGGGGTGCGGGCCGGATCGCTGCTGTATTGCTCGCCGGCGGGGCCCTGCTCGCGGCGACACCGTTCGGCTACAGCGTGGGTGGGGAGCTCGCCTACGAGGCTCCGGCAAACGCGCTCGCGAATGCCCTGTTCCTGATCGGTCCCGTGGCCTTCGGGTCGGCGTTCTCACTGATCCTTCCCGGCCTGGCGCTCGTGTTCCCGACGGGCGGGCTTCCATCGCGTCTCTGGCGTCTGCCGGTCGCCCTGGTTGCCGCCGCACTTGGCGTCGGAACGGCCGTCGACCTGACCAGGCCGGGGCCGATCGCGGGAGCCGCGGGTTCCCACAACCCGTTCGGGATCGATGGCCTGCCGGCGGGCCTCCTCGATGCCACTCAGGCACTGCTCTCGGGCGCGGTCGTCGGGTTCACGATCCTCGGTGTGGCGGCGGTACTGACTCGCTATCGGCACGGGGACGTGACCTTGCGGCAGCAGCTCCGGTGGTTTGTCGCCGCTGTCCTGCTCGTCGCGGTGCCGCTGCCCCTTTCGGCCATCTCAGGCCAGGGCGGGCCGTTCTGGGGAGCGCTCGCCTGCGTGGGGCTCCTGCTCGTGCCGGTCTCGGTCGGCATCGCGGTGACGCGGCACCGGCTGTACGAGATCGACCGGCTCCTCAGCCGCACGATCGGGTGGGCCTTCGTCACGGGCCTCCTGGTTGCCGTGTTTGGGGCGACGGTCGTGGGCCTGCAGGCCCTCCTCGCCCGAGTCACCCAGGGTGAGACCCTCGCGGTGGCCGCGTCCACCCTCGTCGCGTTCGCCCTGTTCCAACCCGATCGACCCCGGGTCCAGACGGCTGTCGATCGCCGCTTCGACCGCGCGCGCTACGACGGCGACCGAACCGCCGCGGCCTTCACGGAGCGCCTGCGGGAACAGGTAGACCTCGCGGGGCTCGAAGCGGATATCACGAGGACCGTCGGCTCGGCGCTTCGCCCAGGATCCCTCGGCGTCTGGATCCGCCGACCCCGCCGGGAAACGAACGTGCACAACACCTCCCGCCCAATGACGCCGTAACGATTTCCGGACGCCCGACAGCCAATGTGAGGTCCTGACCAGGAGGAGGATGACCATGACCAGGCAAACGTTCATGAGCTTGGCCGCCGGAGTATCGGTCGTTACCGGCCTGGCGGCGCTGCTCGCGCCGGCTCAGATTGCCGCGGTCTTCGGCGTGACGCTCGACGACGCAGGCATCGCGCAGACGCGCCTGCTCGGCGCGGCATACCTCGGCTACGCGGCAATCGTTTGGTTCGCCAAGGACGTCCGGGACCACGCCGCCCGGCGTGCGATCGCGCTGGGGAACGTCGTGAGCTACGCGCTCTCGGCGGTCGTGACCATGGCGCGGTGGTCCTCGGACTCGCGGGAATTCAGTCCTGGTCGCTCGTGGTTCTGGAAGTCATCTTCACGGCCGCATGGGGGTACTTCGCGTTCATCGATCGGGCCGACGTCGCAGTGGTGAACACGAAATGACCGAGCTGACCCGTCCGATCCGCCGGCTGCTGGGACGTCGAGCCGATGTCCCTGAGTCGCGGACGAGGCAGGCGACGGTACCGGCCGCCGAGCCAGTCCGCGCGCCGGACGACGCGATCGCCCTCGACATCGCCGAGAGCGATCCCCTCCTCGCCTACCTCCAGTCCGCGCCAGGTCCGGTGGATGTCGCCCGACAAGAGCTGGACTCGCCGGCGGTGACGGCCCTGCGCGAGGCCGGCGTCGCGCTGGTCGTCCCTCTCGTCTCCCAGGGCGAGCTGATCGGGACGTTGAACCTGGGCCCGCGACTCTCCGAGCAGGACTACTCCACCGACGACCGCCGCCTCCTCACGACCCTGGCCGCCCAGGCCGCCCCGGCCATTCGGGTCGCCCAGCTGGTCCGTGAGCAGGCCCACGAGGCCGCCGAGCGAGAGCGCATGGAACAGGAGATGCGCGTCGCGACGCTCATCCAGCAGCAGTTTTTGCCGCGTGAGCTGCCGAACCTGCCGCAATGGCAGATCGCCGCGTATTACGGCCCGGCGCGCGCTGTCGGCGGCGATTTCTACGACTTCATCGAGATGCGGGATGGGCGGATCGGAATCGCCGTCGGCGACGTCACCGACAAGGGAGTGCCCGCGGCCCTGGTCATGGCTCGAACCCACTCCATCCTCCGCGCCGAAGCCAGCCGGAGCGATTCACCGGGCGAGATCCTGGCCCGTGCGAACGCACTTCTCGAACCGGAGATGCCGGCCCGGATGTTCGTGACCTGCCTGTTCGCCATCCTGGAGCCCAGCACGGGTCGGATCGTCATGGCCAATGCGGGGCACAACCTGCCCTACATCCGCACGGACGACGGCGTCGTCGAGCTACGCGCCACCGGCATGCCGTTGGGGCTCATGCCGGACATCCGGTATGAGGAGACCGAAGGCGTCATCGCCCCCGGCAGCAACGTCCTGCTCTACTCGGACGGGCTCGTCGAGGCACACGACCCGGACCAGGAGATGTACGGCTTCCCGCGCCTGCGCGAGGCGATGAGAATCGACGACGCCGGGAGCGAGCTCCTCGACCGCCTGCTCGACACGCTCCACCGATTCACCGGTGCCGATTGGGAGCAGGAAGACGACATCACCCTCGTGACCCTGCGGCGGGCATCCGGCGTATCGGATCACAGCGGCGAGGCGGCGACCATCAGGACCGCATTCTCGATCCCCGGTGAGGAGGGCAACGAACGCCTCGCCATGGACCGGGTCGCAGCCGCCGTCGCCGACATGGGGCTCTCCCCCGCCCGCCTGGAGCGTCTGAAGACCGCGGTCAGCGAGGCAACCATGAACGCCATCGAGTACGGCAGCCAGGGCCGCGCTGACGTCCCGGTCGACGTCGAGGTCGAGGCAACGCTACAGAACGTCATCGTCCGCGTCACCGATCGCGCCCTGTCGGGAGGCGTGCCCGACGACGCTGAGACGCCCGACATCGAGCTCAAGCTGGCCGGCGACCAGAAGCCTCGCGGCTGGGGGCTCTTCCTGATCAAGAACATGGTGGATTCGATGGATGTGACCAGCGACGGGTCGACCCAGACGGTGACCCTGACGATGGCGCGCGAGGAGCAGACCGATGGATGAACGGCCATTTGGTGCGGAGATCACGGAAGTACCGGAGGAAATCCGCCTCCGGCTCAGCGGCGACCTCAATGGACGTGCCGACGAAGCCCTGGTGAGCGCCTACGCGCAGGTCGCCGCACTGGGCCCGCGGCGCGTCAGCCTCGATTTCGGGCGCGTCGGCTACATCAACAGCACCGGGATCGCGCTCGTGGTCCGCCTGCTCGCGCAGGCGCGTCGCGACGGCCGCGCGGTCAGGGCGCTCGGCCTTTCGGAGCACTACCGGGAGATCTTCCGGATCACCCGCCTGTCGGACTTCATGGAGATCGTCGAAGGAGATGCAGCATGAGCGCGACCACCATCGAACTCGATCGGTCCGGATCGGCGGCGATCCTGCGCATCGCCGGCGACGTGACGTCGGCGAGCGAGCCTGACCTGATGGCCGGCTACACGCAGGCGGCGGAGGGAGGCGCCGGTGTCGTCGTCCTCGACTTCAGCGCCCTCGAGTACATGAACAGTGGTGGCATCGGTCTGCTGGTCACGCTGCTCGTGCGTGCCCAGCGTGCCGGGACGCGGTTGCTCGCGACCGGCCTGTCCGACCACTACCGCCAGATCCTCTCGCTGACCCGGCTCGACGAGGCGATCGATATCCATGAAGACGAAACGGCGGCACTCGCCGCCGCCAGCGCATATTCCGCACCCGCAAGGAGGACGTGATGACGAACCAGGGGAATCATGAACGCCCGACCGGCAGTGGCCGCGACGCCGACCATTGGGCCCATCCGGTCGATCGCCTGTCGGCCGCCGGCGTCGAGGGCGCGGATGTCGATACCGTCACGGGCAAGCGCGTGTCCGGACCCCTCCAGGGCTTTGGCCAACTCTGGCAGAAGACCTTGACAGTTTCCCTCACGGGCGCGGACCTGACGCCGCAGCAGCTCATCACGGCGTGGAAGGCCGACTTCCCCACCTTCTGGCCAAAGACCGCAACGTTTTATGCCCCGCTGGCCGGCATCGTCCCCGGGGAAGTCGCGCTCCTCGACATCGCGCCGATGCCCGGGTCACCGGTCAAGCTCTCGACCGGCGTCATGGTCCTCTACGCTGACGACGAATCGTTCACGTTCATGACCCCGGAAGGCCATGCCCTGTCGGCATGGATCACCTTCTCCGCCCATCGCGACGGCGAGGTGACGGTCGCGCAGGTTCAGGCACTCGAGCGACCGTCCGATCCGTTCGACGAGCTGGCCTACGTCCTCGGTGGCAACAGGCTCAACGATCGATTCTGGCGAGATACGCTGGCGAACCTCGCCCGTCACATGGGCGTCACCGAGCCAATCGTCGAGACCCAGGTGATATGCGTAGACAAACGACGACAGTGGCGCTACGTCCGGAATCTGCGCAACAGCGCGTCGCTCCGGACGGTTCGGCGAACCATCGGCGCGCCCCTCCGAAGGCTGACAGGCCGGGGGTGAGGGCCCGAGACCCGTGACCGGTCCGGCGGTCGACGCGATCGTCGTCGGGGCCGGGCCGAATGGGCTGGCGGCGGCGATCACCCTGGCCCGTGCCGGGCGCTCGGTCCGTGTCTACGAGGCCGCGTCGGAGGCGGGTGGCGGGACGCGGACCGCCGAGCTGACACTACCCGGATTTCGCCACGACGTGTGCTCGACGGTCATGTCGTTGACGGCGGTCTCGCCGTTCTTCGCGTCGATGGATCTCGCGGCGCACGGCGTTGAGCTCGTCCACTCCGACGCGCCGCTCGCCCATCCCCTCGACGACGGACGTGCGGCCGTCCTTGAGCGGTCGGTCCGGGCCACCGGGGACGGTCTGGGCGGCACGGATGGGCGGGCGTGGCAGCGGCTGTTCGGGCCGCTGGTGCGCGACGCGGACAAGCTCGGGCCGGAGATCCTGCGGCCGATCGTGCATGTTCCGCGACATCCGCTGGCACTCGCGCGGTTCGGGTTGTCGGCGCTGCAATCGGCGGCTGGCCTGGCGAGCGGCCGGTTCGAGGACGACGCGGCGCGGGCCCTGTTCGCGGGGATCGCGGCGCATTCGATGCTCAGCCTCGAACGCCCGTTGAGCGCCTCGTTCGGACTCGTGCTGGCCACCTTCGCCCACGCCGTCGGTTGGCCGGTGGTCCGAGGAGGAGCGGCCGCCGTTGCCGCGGCGCTGGTCGCCGAACTGAAGTCGGCCGGCGGCGAGGTCGTCACCGGCCATCGGGTCGACGCGCTGGCAGACCTCCCGCCAGCGCGGGCAGTCCTCTTCGATGTCACACCCCGCCAGCTGGTTGCGATTGCCGGCGACCGGCTCCAACCTCGCAGCCGCCGACGGGCGGAGCGATTCCGCTACGGCTCCGGGGTGTTCAAGGTGGACTGGGCGCTGGACGGTCCCGTGCCGGGGCGCGCCGAAGGGCCGCGACGCGCCGCCACCGTCCACCTCGGTGGCACCCTCGAGGAGATCGCGACCGCGGAGGCCGACGTCGCGGCCGGCCGCCACCCGGACAGGCCGTACGTCCTGTTCGTCCATTACCTCCCGTGGGACGCGACGCGCGCGCCCGAGGGGAAGGCCACCGCCTGGGCGTACTGTCATGTGCCCGCGGGCTCGAACGTGGACATGACTGACAGGATCGAAGCGCAGGTCGAACGCTTCGCCCCCGACTTCCGCGACCGCATCCTGGCCCGGGCGACGCACGGGCCGGCCCAGATGGAAGACTACGACGCGAACTACGTGGGCGGTGACATCAACGGCGGCATCCAGGACGCCCGCCAGCTCATCTTCCGACCTTGGCCGTCGCTCGACCCATATCGCGTCGGAGAGGGCCTGTACCTGTGTTCGTCATCGACGCCACCGGGCGGCGGTGTCCACGGCATGAGCGGGATGCTCGCCGCCCGCTCGGCGCTCCGCCATGAGTTGGGCTGACCGGCGGTCCTCGGTCCCCGAGTAGTCGTTGGCACTTCGTCGCTGCGATTCCGATTCTCGACGCTGGCAGCGATCTTAGCGCGTGAGTAGAGCGGTGTAGGCCAGTCGCCACCGACCGATCGGACCGTTATCATGCGGTATCCGTGCTCAAACCGGCGGGGAGTAGCGTAGCCTGGTAACGCACGTGCTTTGGGAGCACGAGATCGCGGGTTCGAGTCCCGCCTCCCCGACCATTCCGGACGACAGACGGCCCTGGCCGCCGCTCCCGGACCCTCAGCCGGCTGCCTGTTTCGACGAAGCGTGCTACGGTGGACGTTCGTCGCGTTGTGCGGCGAAGCGTCGCGTGGTCGTCCCTCTTCTCGAACGGACCGTGCGCTGTGCAATCCCAGTTCGGGGAATGTTGGAGGTCCAAATGGCCACCGGTACCATCAAGAAGGTCGTCTCAGACCGCGGCTTCGGCTTCATCGCCGCAGAAGATGCGAAGGAATACTTCTTCCATCGAGACGGTCTCGACTCTTCGCTCAACTTCGATCGCCTGATCGGCGGCGAGCGCGTCGAGTTCGAGGTCGAAGCGAGCCCCAAGGGTCCGCGCGCCACCAAGGTGCGCGCGGCCTGACCGCAACGAATGGCCCGTCCTCGGACGGGCCATTCGTCTTGTCGAGCTCTTCGACGATGACGACGCCCGCCGGGCGCCCGCTCAGGGTCGGCATCCAGCTCCCGGAGGTCGAGCGCGACGTCCGCTGGCCAGAGTTGCTCGACATGATCCGGGCCATCGAGGACCTCGGCTACGACTCCGTCTGGGTCGGCGAGCACCTCCTCTACCGCTGGACCGATCGACCGGCGCGCGGCCCGTGGGAGGCGTGGACGCAACTCGCGGCGATCGCGGCGGTGACGTCGAGGATCGAGCTCGGACCGCTCGTCGCCTGCACGAATTTCCACAATCCGGCGCTGCTCGCCAAGCAGACCGCCACGATCGATGAGATCAGCGGCGGTCGCTTGATCCTCGGTCTGGGCGCCGGCTGGAACGAGACGGAGTTCCGGGCGTTCGGCTATCCCTTCGACCACCGCATCGACCGCT
Source organism: Candidatus Limnocylindrales bacterium (assembly GCA_046708025.1). Classification (GTDB taxonomy): domain Bacteria; phylum Chloroflexota; class Limnocylindria; order Limnocylindrales; family CSP1-4; genus SPCO01. Next base: position 3,917 of record JBKKDW010000131.1, on the reverse strand, counting down.
TCGAAGAGGCGTTCACGATCATCCGAACGCTCCTCCAGGACGGCGCCATCGACTTCGACGGGCGCTTCTACCAGGCCCGCGACTGCGAGCTGCTGCCGCGAGCGCGGCCAGGCGGCCCGCCGTTGATGATCGGCTCCAAGGGACCTCGGATGCTGCGGTTGAGCCTGCCCTACGTGCATCAATGGAACGTCTGGTTCTCCGACACCGGCAACTCGCCGACGGGCGTGCCCGCGTTGCGCGACGTGGTCGACGAGGCCTGCCGCGACGTTGGTCGCGACCCTGCGGCGATCGAGCGTACCGTCGCGGTCCAGGTCCGCTTCATGGACGGCACGGGCCGGATCGAGGGGGAGTACGCTCAGCGGACGTTCGCGCCGCTGGAAGGCACCCCGGACGAGATGGCTGAAGTCCTGCATACGTACGCCCGCGAGGGGATCAGCCACGTCCAGGTCGTGCTCGATCCGATCACCCGTGAGTCGATCGAGGCGTTCGCCGCGGTGCTCGCCCGCCTTGACGGCTGATTTCGATCCCAGCCCCAGGGGTACTTCCGTAGGGGAGATTGCCACCCCCCGCACCCCGCACGATCCACGAGCCATGGTCACGTCTGTCACCGCGCGCCCTCGGCGTCACGCCGCCGACCCGCCAGCCACGCGTCGCGTTCTCAGGCGCCGAGCCCGACCGCTCGCGCTCGTCGCCGCCGCGACCCTCCTCGCCGCGGCCTGCGGCAGCAGTCCACCCAGCCCATCGCCGACCACGGCGCCCACGCCCATCGTCACGCCGAACCCGCACCTTGGCAACCCCGCCACCGCCCAGGAAGTGTTCAACGGCCTTGGGCGCGCTGGCCTGAGCATCACCCCGAACACGGCCACGACGGGTGCCCAGGACAGCGACGTCGTCACCAAGATCTTCGCGACCTATCTCGGCTGGCCACTTGATGTGGTCCAGTACCGGACCAGCGGGGCCCTGACCAAGGCCACGCCATGGACCGCCGGTGAAGGCCCAGGGCGGGGCGAGTCCGCAGTGACCCTCGTCGGCTCGAACATCCTCGTGTCCTGGGGCCCCAGGACGCCCGGGGTGAAGCCCGAGCGGCCCGATGATCGCCAGGCGGACGGGCTGGAGAAACTCGTGGGGGCGCTGGACCTGCTGCTTTGGCCCCTGCGTGCCCGGGCGAATGTGCCGGTCGCCGTAGCGCCCACGGTCGCCGCTGCGCCAGCTTCTCCCGCACCTCGAGCGACGCCCAAACCCTGAGGCCGTACTCTTCCCGTCATGACGTTCGACGGACGAGCCCGATCGCGTCCAGCCAGCGCCCGGGCGGGCGACGATGTATCCGACCTCGACAAGCGGATCATCGAGCACCTCCAGGCTGACGGTCGACGCCCCTTCACCCAGATCGCCGCCGAACTCGGCGTCAGCGAAGCGGCGGTGCGCGCCCGCACCAATCGATTGATCGAGCGCGGCATCCTCCAGATCGTCGGGGTCACTGATCCGCTCAAGCTCGGCTTCCATCAGATGGCGATGATCGGCATCCGGTGCGAATCGGATCAGCTCGTCACCGTCGCGGAGAAGGTCGCCGAGATGCCCGAAGTCGATTACGTCGTCATCACCGCCGGTACGTACGATCTGCTGATCGAGACCGTCTGCGAAGACAACGAGGCGCTCCTGCGCTTCCTGACCGAGAAGCTCCGTGCGATCGAGGGGGTCCGCGAGACGGAGACATTCGTCTACCTGCGGATGGTCAAACAGACCTACCAGTGGGGAACGCGGTAAGCGCTGTCGACAGGACGCACCGGTGCGTAGCCCGTTCGGCAGAAGCTGCCGGCTGACGTGACGACCACCCGGGCTAAGATGCCGACGTGTCCCTGGAGCCGATCCTCGCACTGATCGTCGTCGCCGTGATCGCGAATCTCGTGGTCATGGCCGTCCTGGTCGCGTCGCCCCTCGCGGGCCAGTCCCGGTCCGGCGCCAAGGCACAGGATCGGGACCTCCGGATCGAGCGGGCGATGGCCGAGGCAGCGGTGGTTCGTCGCACCGAGGACGACCACACGGACGACGACGCCGCTACCCGCGCCTACGACCGGGTCGTGCGGATCGCGAGCTGGGTCTTCCTTCTGGCCACGACCACGATCGTCGGCGTCACTGGACTCTGGCCACAGAGCCAGTCGGCGATCTTCGCGTTGCTCGCTTTCGCCGGCCTGTTCGTCCTGGTCATCCACGACCTCCTGCCCGCGAACACGCTGGGCACGGCCAAGTACGTCGTGGAAGGGTCGGTCGCGATCACCGTCGCGACGCTGCTCGTTGCGCTGACGGGCGGCGTCGCCAGCCCCTTCTTCTTTGTCTACCCGCTCATCGTCGGTGGGGCGGCGCTGGTCGTGACGCCGCCGATCACCCTCGGTCTGTCATTGACCGCCGCGCTCGGGTACCTGCTGGCGGTCGTGCTCGGCTCGCCCGTCACAGCGGTGGCCACCCCGATCAGCACCGCCACCGTCGGCATCAACCTGACGGCGATGATCCTGCTCGCCTACATCGCGATGGTCATCGCCCGCGAACAGCGGAGCTCTCGCGACGCCGCGATCCGCCTCTCGACCATCGACCCGCTGACGGTGCTCTTCAATCGCGGTTTCTTCTTTGCCGCGCTCGAGCGCGAGATTGCCCGAAGCGCCCGTTCGGGGCGCGGGTTCTGTCTGCTGATGATGGATCTCGACGAGCTCAAGGCGATCAACGATCGACTCGGGCATTTCCACGGCGACCGCGTCCTGCGCGCCGTCGGCGAGGTCGTCAACGCCGGCGTCCGGCGCATCGATACCGCCGCCCGTTATGGCGGCGACGAGTTCGTCGTCCTCCTGCCCGAGACCGACCCGACCGGCGCGTACGTGCTCGCCGAGAAGATCCGGATCGGGGTCCAGGACTTGACCCTCGAACTGCCGGACGACACGATCAGGCCATCCCTCTCGGTCGGCGTCGTGAGCTACCCGGACGACGGCTCGACGGCCGACGAACTCATGATCAGTGCCGACGGCGCGATGTACGCCAGCAAGCGCGCCGGCAAGAACCGCGTGACTGGCGTCAACATGCCGCCCGATCGTCCGGGTGTGCCCTCGGCCCCGTAGCGGGGTAAGCCGGGCCGACCGGGCGTCTCGTCGAGCCGCCGCCAGCGCCACGCCATCGTGATCGCGATCGGGTGTCCCGGTTCGGCGATCGAGTGTTCCCGGCCGGTCGCGCCGGCGAGGTTCACGGCGTCCGGTGGTGCGGTCTGCGGCTCGACGCAGAGGCCGTCGGCCGTTTCGTCGTATACGACCCAGACGTCGGCGCTCGATGTCAGCGCGATGTCGAGGATGCCCGGCCAACGCACGTGCGGCGCGCCCGCGATCTCGATGAACGCATCGTCCCAGGGCTTTGCGCCCGGCGGTACGAGGGCGCCGGTCGGCAGCCCGTCGGTCCCGCGCTCGTACATCCGACCTGGTGCGAAGGCGAGCTCGATCGCCACCGAGCCGAGTGCTCGTCGGAACCATGGATGCCAACCGAGCGACCCGGGCATCGGCTCGTCGGCCTCGAGTGTCAAGGTCGCGTCGACGCCATCGGGATGGAGCGTCACGGATTGGGTGACCCAACCCGCGAACGGCCAGTCCGGCCCGAGATCGCACGTCAGCGTGGCGCGATCGCTCGTGGCCGAGGCGATCTGCCACGGCCGCTCGAAGACCGTCCCGTGGATCGCATGCGGCGGAAGGTTCAGCGGCAACCGGACATCACGACCGCGAAACGCGAACCGGCCGTCCCGGATCCGTCCCGCGAACGGTGCCATCGGATAGCAGCCCCAACGGATGGGGCCCCAGCCTTCGGTCACGAGCACCTCGTGGCCGGCGATGCCGAGCGAGCCGAACCGGCCACCATCCGCGGCCCGGATCGTCAGCCGGGCATCGCCC
>JBKKDW010000130.1:0-2627 GCA_046708025.1 Candidatus Limnocylindrales bacterium | reverse complement strand
GTCTACCTGCCGTTCTTCAGCCTGGTGACCTTCCTGATCGCGGTCCCGACCGGGGTCAAGATGTTCAACTGGATCTTCACCCTGTGGCGCGGCAAGCTCACCCTGGCAACACCGCTGCTGTTCGCGCTCGGCTTCCTGAGCATGTTCCTGATCGGCGGGATCAACGGGGCGTTCAGCGCGGCGGTGCCGGTCGACTTCGCGCTGCACGATACGTATTGGGTGGTCTCCCACCTCCACTACGTCCTGTTCGGCGGGTCCGTCTTCGGGGTGATGGCCGGCTTCTACTTCTACTTCCCGAAGATGACCGGTCGGCTCCTCAACGAGGGCGTCGGCAAGCTCCAGTTCGTGCTCATGTTCGTCGGCTTCAACCTGACCTTCTTCCCGATGCACCAGCTCGGCCTGGCCGGCATGCCGCGACGGATCGCCGACTACTCGTCCGCCGCGGGCTGGAACGACCTGAATGTCCTGGCCACGATCGGCGGGTTCATCATCGCGGCCAGCATGATCCCGTTCCTGTGGAACGTCTTCGTCTCGTTGCGCAGCGGCGCGCCGGCCGGCGACGACCCGTGGGAAGGGAACACCCTGGAGTGGGCGACCAGTTCGCCGCCGCCGCCCTACAACTTCGATCACCTGCCCGAAATTCGCTCCGAGCGGCCGGTCTTCGATCTTCGCCACGGCCGGACGGCCGGGCATTGAGCGACCGACGATGACAACCGACAGCCACGCCCTGGTCCCCGCCGAGCATAGCCCGATGGCCGGGCTGGCCCACGACACCCGCGGCGGGATCAGCAACCCGGTCCTGGGAATGCTCCTGTTCCTGACCTCCGAGGTGATGTTCTTCGGCGGCCTGTTCGCGGCCTACTTCAGCGTTCGGGCCAATGCCGCGCAGTGGCCGCCGGAGGAGTTCCACGACACGCTCCAGATCCTCCCGCTGGTCGGCCCGGCGACGATCCTGCTGATCGTCAGCTCGTTCACCTGCCAATTCGCGGTCTGGGCGATCCGGCGCGATGACCGGACGGCGTTCCTGCGCAACATGGGCGTCACCGTGCTCCTCGGCGTGGTCTTCCTGCTCATGCAGGCCACGGACTATGCAACGCTCGGATCCGAAGGGCTGGGCCTGTCGTCGGGGACGTTCGGAACCACCTACTACACCCTCACCGGTTTCCACGGCGCCCATGTGTTCGGCGGCGTGATCATGCTGTCGGTGGTGCTCTACCGCGGTATGGCCGGCCAGTTCTCGGCGCGCCACCACGATGCGGTGGAGGGTGCGTCACTGTACTGGCACTTCGTGGACGTCGTCTGGATCCTGCTGTTCTCGCTCCTCTACCTGCTGCCCGGGAAATAGGAGTCACCGCCATGCATCCACTTCGACACCCACGCAACGCCGCCCTGGTCGGAATCCTGTTTGTGATCACCGGCGTGATCTACTGGGCGATCCCCTATTTCGGTGGGTGGCACGTGGACTACGCGGGCACGACCATGCTGGTCTTCCTTGGCGCCGCCATGGCCCTGATGGCGTACGTGCTCGTGGCCGGGTCGAAAGAGTGACCCCGATCGCTCGCGCTCACGCGACCTGATCCAAGCCGACCATGCTGGAGCAGTTCTGGAACGGCTTCCTGGAGCTGACGACGCAGCTCGTCATCCCCGACTGGGGCGTCGTGATCGGGATGCTGCCGGTTATGATCGCGATCCTCGTCGCGCTCGGACTGGTCTGGACGTTCCGTCGCCTGCTGAGCGCACCGCCGGCCCGTCGCGGGGTGCAGCGCGTCGCACCCAGGACGCCACCGGGCATTCACATGCCCGGACCGTCACACGCACCGATCTTCGCGGCGATCGGGACGTTCCTGCTGTTCCTGGGCCTGGTCTTCGGAGGGGTCACCCTCGCTCTTGGCGCGATCGCGCTGGTGCTGACCCTGCTCTACTGGCTGGCCGAGGGCTTGCGCCTCTATGACCGCGACATCATGCCGACGGCCACGGTCCTGCCCGCCCGCGTCGCCGCTGGCCCGCCCCCGGGGGTGCACATGCCGGGGCCGTCATTCCGCCCGATTCTCGGCGCGCTTGGCACCGCCCTGCTCTTCCTGGGACTGGTGTTCGGTAGCCTGCTGCTGGCGGTCGGCGTCATCGCGCTTGTCGCCGGCCTCGTGGGCTGGCTATCCGACGCCCGCAAGGAGTACGTCGAGACGGTCAAGGCCGACCGGACCGGCCATCTCGAGAATCCCCCGCCACCGCGGCCGCCGTCGCGGCTATTGGCCACACTCGCGGTCCTGGTTGTCGGCGCCGCGGTGCTCCAGTCGGGCGTGCTGACGACCGGGTCCGCGATCGGCGGGACGCCAGGCTCGTCCGAGGGCCCGGGCGGCTCGGGTGGGCCGCCTGCATCGGGCGCTGCTGGATCTCCGGGCTCCGGCGCCCCCGGAGGCGTGACGGCCGACGTCACGGTCGAGGCCAAGGAGATCGCCTTCGTCCAGGCCTCATGGACCGGTCCGGCGGGCAAGCCGTTCGCGCTCGCGCTCGACAACCAGGATCCCGGGACACCTCACAACGTCGAGCTCAAGGACGCCGGCGGTGCGTCGGTCTGGAAGGGCGAGGTGTTCAATGGCGTCGAGACCCGGATCTACGACGTCCCGTCG
>JBKKDW010000129.1:0-6920 GCA_046708025.1 Candidatus Limnocylindrales bacterium | reverse complement strand
ATGAGCTCGGCGTTCGGCCCGAGGTTGATCGCTGCGCCGAGTGCGATCGCGTCGTGGAGTCTGATGAACGGTTTCGCTGGGTGCCGCCCCTGGGCGGCGTGGTGTGTGAGCGCTGTCCCGGTCCGCCCCACGATCGGAGCGGTCTCAGCCTCGAGGCGCTCAAGCTCCTCAAGGCCTACCAGCGGCTCGACATCGAGGCGATCGCCGCGCTGCGAATAACCCGGGCCGTGGAGCGGGAGACGGAGGCCGCCCTGCGCGACTTCGTGCGCACCGCCCTGGAACGCGAGGCCCGCTCCCTGGCCTTTCTCGACGAAGTCCGAACCACGAAATGACCCGACTCGCCGTGGCCCTCGGCGCGCGCTCTGCTAGCATCCAGCGGCCCAACCTGACCGTCCGGAGACCCTCGTGACCCACGCCCCGACCCGTGATCCGAACGACGTCGCGCCGACTGTCAGCGACCTCGACACGATCGTCTCGCTCTCGAAGCGCCGCGGCTTCATCTTCCCCTCTAGCGAGATCTACGGCGGGATCAACGCGGTCTGGGACTACGGACCATTGGGCGTGGAGCTCAAGAACAACGTGAAGCGGGCCTGGTGGCGGAGCATGGTCCAGGAACGCGACGACATCGTCGGGCTCGATGCCGGGATCCTGATGCACCCGCAGGTCTGGGTGACCTCCGGGCACGTAGGCTCATTCAGCGATCCGCTGGTCGAATGCGCCAACTGCCGTCGGCGCTACCGGCTCGACGAGTTGCCGGGCGCCGAGGATCTCAGCGCCACCGACCTGCGCGACGAGGGGATCGTCGAACGGCTCGGTCTCAAGTGCCCCAACGACGGCGGCCCGCTCTCGCCGCCGCGCCGGTTCAACCTGATGTTCAAGACGTTCATGGGCCCGGTCGAGGAGGACGCCTCGGTCATGTACCTGCGCCCGGAGACGGCCCAGGGCTCATACGTCAACTTCAAGAACGTCCTGCAATCGTCGCGCAAGAAGCTGCCGTTCGGGATTGCCCAGATCGGCAAGTCGTTCCGCAACGAGATCTCACCCGGCAACTTCGTCTTTCGGATGCGCGAGTTCGAGCAGATGGAGATGCAGTATTTCGTGCGCCCGGAAGCCGCCGCCTCGGCCGCGTTCGAGGAATGGCTGCCCAGGCGCCGAGCCTGGTACGAGCGCTACGGCGTGACGCCCGCCCGCCTCCGTCTGCGCGAGCACGCAGCGGACGAACTTGCCCACTACGCGAAGAAGGCAATCGATGTCGAGTACCGCTTTCCGTTCGGCTGGAAGGAGCTCGAGGGCGTGCACAACCGCGGCGACTTCGACCTGTCGCGCCACGCCGAGGTGAGCGGCGAGACCCTCGAGTACTTCGACCAGGCGACCAACGAGCACATTGTGCCGTGGGTCGTCGAGACGGCGGCAGGCGCCGATCGGGCAGCCTTCACCTTCCTGATCGATGCCTACCGGGAGGAGGAGGTCCGTGGCGAAACCCGGGTCTCGCTGGCCCTTCATCCGGACCTCGCACCGTACAAGGTCGCCGTCCTGCCGCTGCTCAAGAAGCGGCCCGAGATCGTGGAGATGTGCCACCGCATCAAGGCCGACCTGCAGCGCCACATGATGGCGGTCTACGACGACACGGCCGCCATCGGCAAGCTCTACCGGCGCCAGGACGAGATCGGGACGCCGTGGTGCGTGACCGTTGACGTCGATTCGCTCGAGGACGGGGCGGTGACCGTTCGCGATCGCGATTCGATGACCCAGGAGCGAGTCCCGGTCGAGGGGGTCACGCGCCTGGTCCTGGATCGACTGGACGCGGCCCGCGGCTGAAGCGTAGCCCGCCGGCGTGCGGGTGCCGGGTGGGCATCTGGTGGCATCTGGTGGCACCGGGTGGCACCGGATCTTCCAGGATCTTCCAGGATCCCGCAGATATCGCCCGGGACGATCATGGAGCCGGCCGCCTGCGGACAGCAGCCCAAATCCGAACGTTCTACGTGCGCCGCATCGCCTGGGACGATTCTTGCGCCGCAGTAAGGCGTCTCACGGCTCCAGGATCGCCAGGGACGATCGCTGCGCCAGGGGCGAGTGGTTCACGGTGTGGCAGTGACCGTCAACGGGCGGTGAAGTCGCCGATACGCGGCAGTGCTGCGGTCGTCGTCATGATCTCGAGCGATGGACGACGCTCGGATCGGCCGCTCCCTTCGCGTGCTCCGGCAGCGCAAGGCCTTGCGCCAGTCGGACGTCGCCGAACGGGCGGGCGTGGCGCAGTCACTGATCTCGACGATCGAAGCCGGTCATCTGGACGGCGTCAGGCTGGGCGTCCTTCGCCACGTGTTCGCAGCCGTCGACGCCGGTTTCGATGGGCAGGTGCAGTGGCGGGGCGCAGGTCTTGACCGACTGCTCGATGCCCGGCACGCAGGGATCGTCGCGGCGAGCGCAGACGCCCTCCGTGACCTTGGTTGGGACGTTCATCCTGAGGTGAGCTACTCGATCTTTGGTGAACGAGGCTCGATCGACCTCCTCGCAGCGCGACCAGGCCAGCGCGTTGCGCTGGTCGAGGAGGCAAAGAGCGAGTTCGGCAGCCTCGAGGGGACGGTTCGCAAGCTCGACGAGAAGACGCGGCTGGCGGGCGAACGTATCGTGTTCGACCGACTCGGGTGGCGGCCGGCCCGGGTTGGACGGATCCTCGTCCTGCCCGATACCGACACCTCGCGTCGTGCCGTTCGACGCCACGCGAGCGTCCTGGACCCGGCGTTCCCAGACCGCGGTATCGCGGTCCGTCGTTGGTTGAAATCGCCGACGGCTCACCTGAGCGGCATCCTCTTCATCCCGGAACGCGCAGATATCGCCGGGCCCGATGGTCGAGTGGGGAAGGCGGGCGTGAGCCGCGTCCGGCCACCTGGTACGACCGTCAGACGCCGGGCGACAGCCAGATAGCATCGCCCGGCGCGATTCGTGCGCCTAACGATCGTGCACCGGACCTCCACGATCGCCCGGCGCGATTTTGTGCGCCCGCACCGGGCGTCCTCGGTCTCCAACGTCGCGAGAGAGACGAAAATACGCCTCGGGTCGGTTCGGTGCGTATTTGCGCCGTCCGCCGGCCATCGGGATGGAAGGGTCGACGAGGCGGCCGACAAAGAAGGTGTACGCACCCGGTTCCCGCAGATGCACCTCGAGGATGAGCAGCGTCACGATCATGGCGAACACACCATCGCTGAAGGTTTCGATGCGAGCGGTTCCCGCAACCCGCGGGCGGAGCGTCACCTGAAGATCCCGCTACTCGTCCGCGGCCCCGCCCGCCGGCCCCGCGCCGGTGCCCGCACCCGTCGGCTCCTTGCCCTTCGGCCAGTAGAGTTCCTTCTTGACCGAGCTCTCCGGGAAGCCCAGGCCGAGGAGCGTCTCGTCGGCGCTCAGAATCATGTCCGGGTTCCCGCACAGATAGGCGATCGTGTTCGCGCCGGTGAGGCCGAGCTCCGCACAGACCGGTGCGACGATTGACTCGACCCGGCCCACCCGCCCGGTCCAGCCGGCGTTGGACGGATCGGCCAGCCGCGAGATCGTGGGGATGAACGTGACCGGATACTCACCGCTCCGTTGCCAGCCCTCGAGCAGCGCGCGGTAGCCCAGGTCCCGCTCGTAGGAGCAGCCGTTCAGGAACACGGCTGGACGAGGCGCGCCGGCGGCCAGCGTCTCGCGCATCATCGCGACGAACGGTGCGTTACCCGTCCCGGAGCTGATGAACAGGTGGACGCGGTCATCGTCCGGTTCAAGCGTGAACTTGCCCTTCGGCCCGATCATTCGCATCCGGTGTCCGACCGGCAGGTCCCACAGCAGCGGCGTGAACGTGCCGCCCTCGACCCGGCGGAGATACAGCTCGTATCCGGTGTCCGAGGCCACCGCCGGCGCGGATGCCACGGAGTACGGACGCTGGACGATCCTGCCGTCGACGAACACGCCGATCGTCATGTACTGGCCAGGCTCGAAGGGCGTCGGATCGCCATCGAACCGGACCCAGAAGTAGGCCAGGCTCTCGTGCTGGTCCTCGCGTCGGACGAGTGAGGCGTTGTACTGCGGGGCGTCGGGGTCGATGGCGCGCACCGGCGTCACGAGTTCAGTCATTCGCGGATGGTACCCGGGCGGGGCGGCGCACCGGAGTGCGACGGTACAATCGATGGGTCACGACTAGATTTCCATCGCGGCCGCGCTGTCGGCTGCCGCCCCGCCCGGAGGAACCGCATGACCCAGACCGCGACCCACGCCGGCGACCGCGCCCACACCGCCGCCAAGCGCTATATCTACGCCTGGGGCGGCGGCGCGGCCGAGGGCGACGCGACGATGCGCGACCTGCTCGGTGGGAAGGGCGCGGGCCTGGCCGAGATGACCAACGCCGGGCTGCCGGTCCCGCCCGGTTTCACCATCACGACCGAGGCCTGCAACGACTACTTCACCGCCGGCCAGGAACTCCCCGAGGGCGTCTGGCAGGACGTCCTGGACGCGGTCAAGGAGGTCGAGGCACTGACCGGCAAGGGCTTCGGCAGGGCGGCAGATCCGCTCCTCGTGTCGGTCCGCTCGGGCGCCAGGTTCTCGATGCCCGGCATGATGGACACGGTCCTCAACCTGGGGCTTAACGAGCAGACCCTCCAGGGCCTGATCGCCCTGACCGGCAACGAGCGCTTCGGCTGGGACGCCTACCGCCGGTTCATCCAGATGTTCGGCCGAATCGTGATGGACGTGAAGGGCGAGCGCTTCGATCATGCCCTCGAAGCGGCCAAGGCCAGCCATGGGGCCGCCCAGGACACCGATCTCGACGCCGCCGCCCTGCGCGCGGTGGTCGACGACTTCAAGGCGATCGTCCGCGAGGATGCTGGCCGCGACTTCCCGGGGGACCCGTACGAGCAGCTCGATCTGGCGATCAAGGCCGTCTTCGCCAGCTGGTTCGGCAAGCGCGCCGTGGACTACCGCAACAACCAGAAGATCGCCCACGACCTGGGCACCGCGGTCAACGTGGTGACGATGGTCTACGGCAACATGGGCGACGATTCCGGCACGGGCGTCGCCTTCACCCGCGATCCGAACACCGGCGAGAAGGTCCTGTATGGCGAGTACCTGACCAACGCCCAGGGCGAGGACGTGGTTGCTGGCATCCGCACGGCGCCCAAGATCAGCCAGATGCAGACCGACATGCCGGAGGTCTATGCCGAGTTCGTGCGCATCGGCCAGCAGCTCGAGCAGCACTACCGCGACGTCCAGGACCTCGAGTTCACGATCGAGCGCGGCAAGCTGTTCATGCTCCAGACCCGCTCGGCCAAGCGGACCGCCGCGGCGGCAATCAGGATTGCCACCGACCTCGTGAACGAGGGCCTGATCACCAGGGAAGAGGCCCTGACCCGGATCGAGCCGGCCCACGTCGACCAGCTCCTGCGCGACCAGTTCGACCCGGCCGCCCTGGCCGGCGCGACGCGCATCGTGAAGGGCCTCAATGCCTCGCCGGGCGCGGCGGTCGGCCGGGCGGTCTTCGATGCCGATACGGCCGTCGAGTGGGTCGGCCGGGGCGAGCGCGTCGTGCTGGTGCGGATCGAGACCTCGCCGGACGACTTCCACGGGATGGCGGTCGCGGAGGGGATCATCACGGCCCGCGGCGGGGCAACTTCGCATGCCGCGGTCGTGGCTCGCCAGATCGGCAAGCCGTGCGTGGCCGGATCATCCGACCTGATCGTCGAATACGGCACGCAGTCGGCCCACTGCGGCCGGACCGGGATCGAATTCAAGCAAGGCGACTGGGTGAGCCTGGACGGCACCACCGGTGACCTCTACCTGGGCGCGCTGCCGACCGTGTCCGCCCGGTTCGAGGACCAGCCGGAGCTCCAGACGATCCTGGGCTGGGCGGACGAGGTCCGGCGGATGCAGGTCTGGACCAATGCCGACAAGCCTGAGGAGGCGGCCCTCGCCCGGAGCTACGGCGCCCAGGGCATCGGCTTGTGCCGGACCGAGCATATGTTCCGCGAGGGCGAGCGGCTGGACATCGTCCGGGGCGCCATCCTGGTCGCCAATGCCGCAACCCGGGCGAAGGCGAAGGCGGCCGCCGGCACGTCACTGAGCGCCGACGAGTCCGAGGCCGTCGTGACCTTCGACACCGCGATGGGCTCGCTGGAGGTGCTACAGCAGGGCGACTTCGAGGGCATCTTCCGGGCGATGGACGGGCTGCCCGTCGTGATCCGCCTGATCGACCCGCCGCTGCACGAGTTCCTGCCGAACCTCGAGGAACAGCTGGTCAAGGTCACCGCAGCGGGCGACGCCGCGACCGACGAGGACCGTGTGCTCCTCGCCACGATCAAGTCGATGCACGAGCAGAATCCGATGCTCGGCCTGCGCGGCTGCCGCCTGGGCCTGATGATCCCGGACTTCGTGAAGGTCCAGACCCGGGCGATCCTGAACGCCCTGATCGCGGTCAAGCAGGCCGGCGGCAACCCCAAGGCCAAGATCATGATCCCGTTGGTCGGCCACGTGAACGAGCTGTCGGCGACCAAGGCGATCCTCGAAAAGGAGGCCACGGCGGTCGAGTCCGCCGCCGGGGTCAACGTCGAGTACGTGTTCGGCACGATGATCGAAGTTCCGCGGGGCGCCCTGACCGCCGACGAGATTGCCCACCACGCGGCGTTCTTCAGCTTCGGCACCAACGATCTGACCCAGATGACGTTCGGCTACAGCCGCGACGACGCCGAGGGCGGCTTCCTGCTCAAGTACGTCGAGGACGGGATCCTGCCGTTCAACCCGTTCCAGACCCTGGACGACGCGGTCGTCGGGCTGATGCGCACGGCCGTGGAGAAGGGGCGCGCGACCCGCCCGGACATCGAGCTCGGGATCTGCGGCGAGCACGGCGGCGACCCCGAATCGATCCACAAGTGCGAGCAAATCGGGCTGGACTACGTATC
>JBKKDW010000128.1:0-3655 GCA_046708025.1 Candidatus Limnocylindrales bacterium | reverse complement strand
CCGTTCGACTTGCATGTCTCATGCACGCCGCCAGCGTTTATCCTGAGCCAGGATCAAACTCTCCAAAAAGTTGCACGACCTTGCGGTCGCGACTTCTGTCCGAGGGTTTGACCACTCGCACATCCTTATCACGGATTTCCTGTCACTCTTCAGTTGTTAAGGTGCGGCGGCCGAGGCGCGAAAGGCCCGCGGCGCAGACGACCGATGATGAGGCTTGGCGGTCGAGGTGTCAAACCTGCAACCGGACCGTTCCGGACTGCCGCGACGCTCGGCGCCAGGCTGTCGGCGCGGGTTCAGATCGGGCTGGACTCGACGAGCAGGATGAACGCGGTGCCGCTCAACCAGCAGAGCAGGGCGAGCTCGATCGATCCCGTCACGCCGAGCGGCCCGACGAGCACCACGTACAGCACCACGCCCAGGACCGCGGCGGCGGCGGCCTTGGCCAGGCGCAGGAGGATCTCGGAGAGGAGGTTGCTCATGTCTGCACGGCTCGGCGGCCCTGGAGGGCGCGGATGAGGGTCACCTCGTCGGCGTACTCGAGGTCGCCACCGACCGGCAGCCCGCGAGCGATCCGACTGACCGTACCAACCAGGGATTCAAGGCGCTCGGCCAGGTACATCGCGGTGGCCTCGCCCTCGAGTGTCGGATTGGTGGCCATGATCACCTCGACGAACGGCGCGCCCTCGCGCGCAGCGCTGTCGGCGCGCCCCAGTAGCTCCCGGATCCTGAGGCGATCCGGCCCGATCCCGTCGATCGGCGAGATGGCCCCGTGGAGGACGTGGTACTGCCCCTTGAACTCGCCGGTTCGCTCGATTGCGAGGACGTCCAGGGGCTCCTCGACGACGCACAGGCGCGTGTCGTCACGGCTCGAATCCCGACAGATCGGGCAGAGCGGCTGGTCCGAGATATTGAAGCAGCGATCACAGAAGACCACCTTGTCACGCACCGCGACGAGCGCACCGGCGAGCGTTCGCGCCTCGGCATCCGGTGCTCGAAGCAGGTGGTAGGTGAGCCGTTGGGCGGTCTTGGGGCCGATGCCGGGCAGGCGCGCGAACGCCTCGATCAGGCGTGCGACCGGCTCAATGACGGGCGAGACCACGTGCTGCGGCGGCCTACATGCCCGGGAGGCGCAAGCCGCCGGTCACGGCCGTCATCTTCTGCTCGGCCAGTTCGCGTGAGGCGCGCAATGCATCGTTGACCGCCGCGACGACGAGATCCTGGAGCATCTCAACGTCGTCTGGGTCGACGGCCGATGGATCGATCGTGACGCTGACGAGCTCCTGCTTGCCGGTCACGGTCGCGTTGACGACGCCGCCACCAGCTGAACCGTCCACCCTGGTCGTCTCGAGCTCGGCCTGGATTCGCAGCATCTCCTGCTGCATCTGTTGCGCCATCCGTTGCAGGTTGGCCATGCCCATAAGGCGTCTCCTCTCGTCCGGCTCCTCGCCCGTCAGTGTGCCGTAGTCGACCCGCCGTTGCTGCCTGGACCGGTTGGTCAGGTCACCTCGCCGACGTCGACGATGTCGTCCGCAAAGATCCGGCGTGCCTCGGCGAGGACGAAGGCGGCGTCGGCCGGGCCTACGGCGGCGACTTCGATGTTGGCCACCACACAGCGGACGGTGACGGGACGGCCAAGGATTGCGCCGATGCCGGCCTCGATGGCGCTGCGACGACGTTCGGCGGCGTCCTTGAGGAACGCCTGCTCCTCGGGGAAGCCGAGGGTCACGATCGCTCCATCGACGGCAACCGGGCGGCAGGCGATGACCAGTGGCTTGGTCGGCGGGTGTGCGCTGAGCTGGGCTACGATGGCTGGCCAGGCGGCGAGCAGCTGCTCGAGGGCCAGGCTCGGCGACAGGCCCAGGGTGGCCGACGACGCCGTGGGCACGTCCTGGATCGGAGCGGCGGGGGTCGGAGCGGCGGGGGTCGGCCTGGAAGAGCCCTTGGCGGCGGGACCAGGTATCAGCGCGACCTTCGGCGCGGGCCGGTCAGCGGGTGCGTCAACGTGTTGAACGCCCCCGGCCGACTGGAAGAGCGCCAGCTCTAGCTGAAATCGGAGGCCTCCAATTCCTGCTCGAGCCGGATCGATCGCGGCAATCCGGCGACCGGCCGCGGCAAGTGCTGCGATATCGTGTCGCACCACCGACGCGCCAGCCAGGCCGGCGACGAGCTCGAGCCGGATCGCATCAACCACCTGATCGAGCAGGGCCCGGACGTCGCGCCCGCGTTCGTCCAGACCATCGAGCAGTGCGATGCCGGCGGCGACGTCAGCCCGAACCAGGTAGTCAACGAAGGCATCGACCACCTCGGCGTCGGCCAGGCCAAGGAGGTCCCGAACATGGGCCTCCTCGATCCGCTCCGGCGCGGCCGACAGGAGCTGATCGAGCATCGACTCGGCGTCGCGCATCCCGCCCGCGGCCAGTCGGGCGATGAGTCGGACGGCGCTGTCGTCCGCGGCGCGGCCATCGGCGGCAAGAATCCGGATCAGCTTGCCCTCGATCTCGGGGACGGTCAGGCGCCGGACATCGAAGCGCTGGAGGCGCGACAGGATCGCCGGCGGGAAGCCTGAGGGCTCGGTCGAGGCGAACATGAAGATCACGAATTCGGGCGGCTCCTCGATCGACTTCAGCAGCGCGTTCCAGGCGTCCCTGGTGATCTGGTGCGCCTCGTCGAGGATGTAGACCTTGCGTTTGAGCTGGCCGGGCGGATAGGGCAGGCGCTCCCGGAGCTTCCGGACTTCGTCGATGCCGCGGTTGCTGGCAGCGTCGATCTCAACGAGGTCGAGCGAGGTGCCAGCGCGGATCGAAACGCACGATGGGCAGGTGTCGCAGGCGTCGCCGTCGCGCAGGTCGGTGCAGTTGACGGCCTTGGCCAGGATCCGGGCGAGCGAAGTCTTGCCCGTCCCGCGCGGGCCGGCGAACAGGATGGCGTGGCTCACCCGGTCGGTTCGAACCGCGTTGCGCAGCGTCTCCACGACCGCTCCCTGGCCGACCATCTCCGAGAAGGTCTGGGCGCGCCAGCGTCGATAGAGGGCCTGGTGCGAATCGGGCGCCGTCACGACCTCCTTCGATCGAGGGTCAACAGGATGAAGTTGCCGTGCACCCTCCGTCGACCTCGGGACTCCCGTGCCCACCATGACGAGCGGCTCGGACCAGGCCGTTCCGCGGCACCCGACGATGATCGCTTAGTGCTGCTTCCTTCCGGACCTGACACGGTTCGCGGTTCGCCGCTGCGCGGGACCCGGCCCTCAACGTCGCACGTCAGGCGGCCTTCGAGAGCGGAGACCTCGGGAGGGAATTCAGCCCTGCTGGAGCGGATTGCAGGTACAGGGCACCGCTAGTTCCCCGCCTAGCACGGCCCGCGAAGGATACCCGTTTGGGCCCAAGCCCGGCGCGATGCGACTGCCTCCGGACGCAGCGCGGCGCGCGGAGATGGCGGAGAGGGCGGGATTCGAACCCGCGACGGGTTGCCCCGAACCGCATTTCCAGTGCGGCGCCATAGTCCACTAGGCGACCTCTCCCCCGAGAATCGGAGGATGGCGGAGAGGGCGGGATTCGAACCCGCGGTGCTTTCGCACACCGCTTTTCGAGAGCGGCACCATCAACCACTCGGACACCTCTCCGCGGGAGAGGATACCAGCCCGGCCTGGTGGGCCCGA
>JBKKDW010000127.1:0-3916 GCA_046708025.1 Candidatus Limnocylindrales bacterium | reverse complement strand
CCGCTGGCCATGGCAGCCGGACCGGCAGGACCGAGAAGGCGTGCCCTGGCGACCGTCTACGGAGTGCCCATCATTGCGTACCTCGGCGGACTCACGATTTCGCGCCTTGTCTCACCGACGACGCCAGCATGGCTGGCGACGTGGCCGATCGTCCAGCTCGTCGTCATCATTCCCACCGTGCTGCTGGGGGTGGTACTGAGCGTCCGCGGTTACCGTGCGAACAGGCCGGTCGACCGCAACCAGATCAGGTGGGTCGCCCTGGGTGGTGGAGCGGCCGCGATTACGTCGCTCGCCCTGTTCATGGGGCCGGAGCTCCTGACCGGGCGCCCGTTGCTGCCATGGAGCGCGGTTGGCCTGGTGGCATTGCCTCTGCCGCTCGGCATTGCCGCAGGCATCCTTCGCTACCGCCTGTTCGACATTGAGGTCGTGCTCAACCGAACGCTCGTGTACGGCAGCCTCACGTTCGCCGTTGTGCTCATCTACGCGGGGACAGTCTCCCTGTTCGGTCTCGTGCTGGGGGAGGCTCGCGGCTTCGTGATCTCGCTGTTGGCGACCGGGCTGGCCGCAGTCGCCGTCCTGCCCGTCCGCGACTTCCTGCAGCGCGCGATCAATCGGCTGATGTACGGTGATCGCGATGAGCCGTGGCGCGCGATCACGCGCCTGGGCCAGCGCCTGGAGTGGACCGCCGATCCCGAGGCGGTCCTCCCGCTCATCGCACGGACGGTCGGCGAGGCGCTTAGGCTGCCCTATGTCGCGCTCGAGATCGGGCCTCCCGGCGTGGGGCGTATCGCCGCGTCCTTTGGGCGGCCGATGGAGGCTGGGCGGTCGCTCCCGCTCGTCCATGGGGGCGAGCCGGTTGGCCGGCTGCTCCTGGCGTCTCGCCCGGGTGAGGATGGCTTCAGCGCGGAAGACCTGCGCCTGCTCGAGCAGCTCGCCCGCCAGGCGGGAGCGGCGGTCCATGAGGTTGGGATGCGGGAGGATCTGCTCCAGTCCCGCGAACGCCTGGTCACGGCTCGAGAAGAGGAGCGACGCCGGCTGCGGCGGGACCTCCACGACGGCCTCGGGCCGGCGCTGGCGGGGATGGCCATGCGGGCCGAGGTGGCGGCGGATCTGACCCAGCGTGATCCGCAGGCAGCGGCGGAGATGCTCGAGGGACTGCGGCTCGAGGCGCAAGGCGCGCTGGCCGACATCCGGCGCCTGGTCTACGAGCTCCGTCCGCCGGCCCTCGATGAGCTGGGATTGGTGGGTGCGATCCGCCAGCAGGCCGACCGGCTCGGAGCCGTGACACCAACAGTGGAGATCAGCGCGCCAGCCGAAATACCGGCGTTGCCAGCAGCGGTCGAGGTGGCCGCCTACCGCATCGCGGTCGAGGCGATCGCCAATTCCGTCCGGCACTCGGGCGCGCGCCGATGCGAGCTCCGCCTCGCCGATGAGGATGGGCTGACCATCGAGATACTGGACGATGGGCACGGCCTGCCGCCCGATCATCGGTTCGGCGTCGGGCTCACTTCGATGCATGAGCGTGCGGCCGAGCTTGGTGGCCGCTGCGAGATCAGCGCCCGCCCAGGCGGCGGTACTCGGGTGCGCGCCTGGCTGCCGATTGACCGGGGCACCGCGGATCTCGCGGCCCGCGGCCTGTCGGTCGGATGACCTCGTCCATCGAGCCGTTGCGGCTCATTCTGGCCGATGACCACGCCGCCTTCCGCGACGGTCTCCGCGCGCTCCTTGCCGCGATCGGGGACATCGAGGTGGTCGGGGAGGCCGCGACCGGCGACGAAGCGGTGGCGTGCGCGGCGGCCTTGCAGCCGGACGTCGTGCTCATGGACCTGAACATGCCCGGTGTGGATGGCATCGAGGCGACCCGCCGCATCGTCGGCACGAGTCCGCACATCGCCGTCCTCGTGCTGACCATGTATGAGGACGACGAGTCGGTCTTCCACGCCCTCCGTGCGGGCGCCCGCGGCTATCTCCTCAAGGGCGCCGACCGTGCCGAGATCATCCGTGCGGTCCGGGCAGTGGCCGGCGGCGATGCGATCTTCGGGGCAGCTGTGGCGCGCCGGGTGATGGCCTATCTCTCCTCGCCTCGCCAGGCCGTCGCGGCGCAGGCGTTCCCGGAGCTGACCGAGCGCGAGCGAGAGATCCTCGACCTCGTCGCCCAGGGCATGAACAACCTGGCCATCACGCAGCGACTCGTCGTGTCGCCCAAGACCGTGCGGAACCATGTCTCGAACATCTTCAGCAAGCTTCAGGTCGCCGATCGCGCCGAAGCGATCGTGCGCGCCCGCGAGGCCGGGATGGGTGGCGAACGGCGACCCAGGTAGCGTCCGGGACAACTTCGGGACCGTGGCCCCGTGACCAAGGGACTCCGGAACCGCTACACCTCGGGGTGGAGAGTGCCGCGACTGACGCGGACCAGGAGGGAGTGCTGACGTCCCATGCGAACGTTCTGGATGCGGCTCTACTCGGCGGCCTATTGGGTGCTGGTGGCGGATTTCGTCTACATCCTTGTGGGGATCATCCTGCCAATGATGGCCGAACAGCCTGAGGTGGCGGAATTCCTGCCGCTCATCGTCGTCTTCCTCGGCCTGTTCCTCGTCGCAGCTCTGGCCACGTCGCTTTGGTCCGGTGCAAGCCGGCGCGGTTGGGTCTGGCTCGCCGGCGTGGTGCCGCCGATCCTGTTCCTGCTGATGAACGCGCCCTTCGTTCCGTTCGCGCTCACCCACCCGACGGACGTGCCGGGTTTCACCGCCCTCCTGCCCCTGGTGGTTGGCACGATCGTCCTGGCGATCGCCGGCTGGCGCGCTTTCCGCGACGTGCGGACGGTGGCACCAGCCTCGCCCGCACGGCGGACCGTGCTGGCGGTGACCGCCACGGCCGCGGCGGTCGTCGGTGCATTGGCGACCTCGTTCCTGACGGGGATCGGAGGATCGGTTGGCGGCTCCGTCGCCGAGGCGACGACGACGACCACGCTCGAGGCGAAGGACACGAAATTCGGGACGACACCTCTCGCCGCAAGGAGGGGCGAAACCCTGGGGATCGTCCTGCTCAACCGCGACTCGTTTCCGCACTCGTTCGATGTGGACTCGTTGAATATCACTGTCCAGATGCCCGCGAACTCCACGACGATTGCCGCCATTACCCCGACGATCGCCGGCACGCTGGACTTCTACTGCGCCGTGCCGGGCCACAAGGAGGCAGGGATGGTCGGCACGATCGCGGTCGAGTGAGGAGCGAGAGATGATCCGCAGCGGCGCCCGTCGACTCCATCCCTGGCTGGCCTGGCTGTTTGTGGTCGCCGTCCTCGTTCAGGTCTTCCTGGCCGGACTCGCGATCTTCGGAGCCACGAGCGGCTTTGCCCTCCACATCGAATTCGGCTACACCGTTATCGGTCTCCTGACCCTCGGCGTCCTCCTGACCGCGGTCGCGGGCGGCCTCCCGCGCCGGGAGATCGGCCTGAGCCTGTTGCTGCTCGTGCTGTACGTCGTCCAGACCGCCCTGCCGGCGGCCCGGGCATCCGCCCCGGTTCTGGCCGCATTGCACCCTGTGAACGCGATCGTGTTGTTCGCCCTGGGTATGCTGATCGCTCAGCGCGGGTCCGCCGCCCGCGGCCGGGAAGGGAGCAGCTGATGGACCTCACGCCGTGGCTGCCGCTGCTCAGGCTCGTGCACGTGCTGGCCGCTTTCGCCTTCGTCCTGGTCCACGGCGCGTCCGCGATGGTCGCCTTCAAGCTTCGAGGCGAGCGGGATCGCACGCGAATACAGGCGCTCCTGGAACTTTCCAACGCCTACCTGAACTGGCTCTACGTCGCGCTGCTCGTCCTGCTCCTGGCGGGCATCGCGTCCGGTATCGCCGGCGGGTACTGGACCAGCGGACGGTTTTGGCTGTGGGCGTCGCTCGGGCTCCTGGTCGCGATCGT
>JBKKDW010000126.1:0-8627 GCA_046708025.1 Candidatus Limnocylindrales bacterium | reverse complement strand
CACCCGCTCGTCGACCCCGTGGAAGCGCTCGAGGACGCGCTCCTCGGGGTCGAGCATGAGCGGCGAGAACCCGTACGTCGGTACACCGAGCGTGTCGGTGTGCTTGGCGTCGGTCGCAAACGGGACCATGACCGGGAGCGGGATGGCCTCGGGATCGTGGTCGCGAATCGTGGCCACCAGCAGGTCGAACAGCTCGCCATCCGCGGGTGCTTCGACCGGCGCACCGAAGACGATCAGCTCTACCTCGCACACGGACGCCAGCTCGGGGCCCAGGCGCTCGAAGAGTTTCGCCCGCATCTGCGCTTCCGTCGTGCCCGGCAGGATCCGGCAGTCGACCTCCACGATCGCGTCGCCGGGGATGACGTTGTACTTGATCCCGGCGTGGACGACGTCCGGACTCATCGTGTCGCGCACGAGCGCTCGCAGGGCGCGGGCATCCGTCGGAAGGCACGCTGCCGCCAGAGCTGCCTCCGCGTGCCTCGGGTTGTCCGAGGCGAGGCCGCGCAGGATCATGCCCGCGTCGGCTGGCAGGGCCGCCGCCGCCAACTCAAGGAAGCGAGCCATGACCGGCGTGAGCCGGGTCGGGCCCGGGACGGCCAGGCGCCCGATGACCGCCGCGGCGAGGACGGCGGCGTTGTCGTCGCGCGGCATCGACCCGTGGCCCCAATTCCCGCGCACGGCGATCCGGTAGGCCGCATAGCCCTTCTCGGCAACCCCGATGGGGTACAACCGCCGCCCGGCGACGGTCGTCGAAACGCCGCCGCATTCGTTCAGTGCGCCGGCGGCGCGCAGCCACTCCGGCCGGTGCTCGGCGATCCATTTCGCGCCGGCGGCGGCCCCCGCCTCCTCATCCGCCGTGCAGGTGAACAGCACGTCGCGACGCAATCCCGGAATGGGATCGCTGGCCGGATCGCGCCCGACGCCTCGGGCGGCGTCGGCCAGCAGGCGCACCACGCCGAGCTCCATGGCGACCATGTTCTTCATGTCGACGGCACCGCGACCGTAGATGTAGCCCTCGACCAGCTCGGCGGCGAATGGATGGTGGGTCCAGCGTTCCGGTGGCGCGGGCACGACATCGAGGTGCGAGAGGAGCAGGAGCGGCGCTCCGCCGCTGCCATCGCCACGCAGCCGGACGTGGACCGATCCCCGGCCGGGCACGGGCTCGATCGTCTCCGGTTCGAGGCCGGCGTCGACCAGCCGGCCGGCGATGTGGCGTGCGGCCAGCAGCTCGCCGTCCGGCGCCACTGTCGGCGGCGGATTGACCGAGGGAATCCTGATCAGATCCCGGAGCGTCTCGACCAGCCCGTCGTGGGCCCGTTCCCAGGTTGCGTCATCGAGCTCACGCGACGGTCCCACGGCGCTCGCGGTCATGAGCCGCTCGGGCGTAGCAGGGCGACCAGCAGCCCGATGACGAACCCAGCGAACACCAGCCCCACGACCATCACGATCAACAGGCGGGCGTATAGCCGTTCCTCGCGCAGGCCGGCCTCAGGCTCGGGGTCGCGCCCGCCGGCGATGTACGGCGCGGTCAGGCCTCGCGCCCGGGCGTGCTGGGCCCGAACCGAATCGTAGGCCTCGGGGTCGGGCGGCAGCTGCGGCGGGCGCGTCTCCGGCTCGGTCATCGGGTTTGCCCGGTTCAGCGCGCTCTCAGGTTCGCGGTCATCCTCGGGCCCGTGGTGACGGCGCCCGAGGAGGCGGAGCCGACGAGCGCGGCGTACTTGGCCATCACCCCGGTTCGGTAGCGAGCGGGCGGCGGCGTCCAGCCCTCGAAGCGTCGGGCAATCTCGCCGGATGGCAGGTCGAGATCGAGCGCCTTGCGATCGACGTCGATGGCGATCGTGTCGCCCTCCTCGACGATCGCGATCGGCCCGCCGAGGGCGGCCTCCGGCGCGACGTGACCGATCATCAGGCCGTGCGTGCCGCCCGAGAATCGGCCGTCGGTCAGCAGTGCGACCGAGTCGCCCAGGCCCTCGCCGACCAGGGCCGCCGTCACCTGAAGCATCTCCTGCATGCCGGGCCCACCGACCGGACCCTCATAGCGGATCACCACCACGTCACCGGCCTTGATCCGCTGGGCGCGCACCGCGTCGTAGCAGACAGCCTCCGAATCGAAGACCCGGGCCGGACCGCTGAAGCTGCGCCGCTCGTGTCCGGCCAGCTTGACCACGCAGCCTTCTGGGGCGAGCGAGCCGTGCAGGATCGCCAGCCCGCCGGTTGGCTTGAGCGGCGTCGCGAGCGGCACGACCACCTGCTGACCCGCGGTTTCGACCGCGTCAGCAGCGATCTGGGCGATCGTTCGACCATCGACGGTCGACAGATCACCGTGAAGCAGGCCCGGGCGTTTGAGCAGCTCGCGCATGACCAGCCCCACGCCGCCGGCTTCGTACATGTCGGCAGCGGTGTAGCGGCCACCAGGGTGCAGGTCGCCGATGAGCGGCGTGCGGTCGGCGATCGCGCCGAACTCGTCGATGTCGAGCGGGATCCCGAAGTCGTGGGCGATCGCCAGCAGGTGCAACACGCCGTTGGTCGAGCCGCCCGTCGCGGCGACGCTGGCAACGCCGTTCTCGAGGGCCGCGCGGGTGACGATGGACGACGGCCGCACGTCGCGCCGGACGAGGTCCATGACCAGCTGCCCGGTCCACTGCGCGGCCGCCTCCTTGTCTGGATCCTCGGCCGGGATGCCGTTCAGGCCGCCCGGCGACAGGCCGATGAACTCCATGACCGTGCTCATCGTGTTGGCCGTGTACTGACCGGCACAGGCGCCGGCACCGGGACACGCCGCATTCTCAATCTCGTGCAGCTCGTCGAGGCTGATCCGGCCGGCTCGGTAGGCCCCGATCGCCTCATAGACGGTCACCACCGTGGCACTGCGCTCGCCCTTGTAGAGGCCCGGATAGATGGTGCCGCTGTACAGCACGATGCCAGGGACATCGAGTCGCCCGAGCGCCATTGCCGCGCCTGGCACGGTCTTGTCGCAGCCCACCAGGCACACGACGCCGTCGAGCAGGTGACCCCGGACGACCAGCTCGATCGAGTCGGCGATGACCTCGCGACTGATCAGCGAGGTCTTCATCCCCTCCGTGCCCATCGTCACGCCGTCGGCGATCGCGATCGTGTTGAATTCCATCGGCGTGCCGCCGGCCGCCCGCACGCCGGCTTTGACGAACTCGGCTAATCGACGCTGGTTGAGGTTGCACGGCATGGTCTCGATCCAGGTCGTGGCGACGCCGATCAGGGGCCTGGCCAGGTCCTCGTCAGTGAACCCGACCGCCTTGAGCATCGCTCGCGCCCCGGCCCGATCCGGCCCGTCCGTGAGCGCGGCGGAGTGGCGCTTGGCGGGATCGGAGGCGACCGGCGCGTCGGACATGGAATCGGAGTCTCCTGGCATGCCGCTGCGAAGCCCTCCGTGCGGCGCGTCCAGACTACAGCGCTCGGGGTGGGGCGATATAATCCGCTGATTCAGCGGATCGGTGGGCCGGACGGCGATCCGGCCAGGCGGTCGTCGACCATCGTCCTGGCGGCTGTCTGGCTCGCGGGGTGGCCGGTCACGGCGGCAAGGAACGCGCCGCGCTCCAGGGCGTACGCCCGGACGTCTCCAACAGCGCGCACCGACGCCGTCCGCGGCACGTCCCTGAGGAGTGAGATCTCGCCGACGCCGCTCCCCGGCCCAAGCCGCCGGAGTGCCGAGCCTGCCTGTATCACCTCCACCTCGCCATCCGCCACGATCAGGTATTGGTCGCCCGGTTCGCCTTCACGGATCAGGTACTCGCCGTCACCGAAGGACCTTGGCCGAAGGATCGCCGCGAGTTCCTCGATAACGGACAACGACAGCGGTCCGAAGAGCGGGTTGCTCTGCAGGAGCTGGGCCTGTTCCTCGTGGCTGGGCGTTCGGGACTCGGCGCGCAGGAGGGCCGGCCGGGTGAGCACAGCGGCCACGGGCAGGATGGCCCCCGCCAGGACCAGCGCCGCCTGGATCCCGACAACGGACAGAATGACCGAGGCGACGACGCCACCCAGCGCGGCCGTGGCCGCGGCCATGCTGTCCAGTAGGCCCATGACCGCGAATCTCGCCTCGTTTGGGCTCGAACGCTGGAGCAGCGTGAAGCCCGTGACGTCGAGAAGCGCGTTGCTGATGCCCACGATGGCCATCATGAGCAGAGCCGCAATCGGATTGACAGCGAGGCCGATCGCCGCGATCGGCAGGCCCCAGGTTGCCAAGGCCGTTGTGAACACGGAACCCACCCGGGTCCGACCGGTCAGGGTGAGCGCGACGATGGCGCCGATGAAGCCTCCCGCCCCGATCGCCGCGTTCAACGTCGCGACGCCGGGATGGCCCATGCCGAGGCGTTCGATGGCGGCGACCACCAGCAGCACCGTGAGCAAGCCCCGGACGAAGGTCTGGAGGCCGAAGTCCAGCATGACCAGGCGCAGGATCGGCGTCCGCGCAATGGCTCGCGCGCCGATCGTTAGCCCGGGCCCTCGGTTGCTTGAGGTCCGGGTCGGCTTGATACTCGAGACGCTGATGGACGCCACGGCCAGGACGGCCGCGGCCATCATGGCCACGGGTGCGGCGGTCGCCCCGACGTCGCCCGACGTCGCCAGCAGGATCCCGGCGACGACCGGCCCGAGCAGCGTTCCCAGTCCCTCTGCGGCGCTGGTCACCACGTTGGACGCGACGAGTTCGCCCGGCGTGCGGGCCAGCCAGGGAAGGAGGCTCAGCGTCAGCGGCCGGGTCAGACCTCCGAACCCGGCTTCGATCGCAACCAACAGGAGAAGCAGGGCCAGCGGTCCGTCCAGGGCCAGGACAGCCATGACCGCCAGCATGCAGACCGCGCGAAGCAGATTGATCGCGAGCAGAACCCGGTCGGCGCGCCACCGGGCGGTCGGAATCCCGGCCAGCGCCGCGATCAAGGTGGGTGGCAGGTAGCGCACGACGCCGAGGATCCCGACAGACAGGGGTCCGCCCGCATCGTAGGCGACCACGAGGGTGACGACGAGGAACGCGTAGGTCGCCGCGTTGGCGGTCAGCCATGAGGCCTCGAGGCGCCCGATGTCGCCGTTACGGAGCACCGCCCTGATCGCGGTGGTTCCCAACAGGAATCGGTCCTTACGCGAGCCCACGCGTGCATGGTAGGCGCGGACCGCTGACGGCTGTGGGGAGTTCGCTCAGTTCACGCAGGCGCCTGTGGCGACGGCCGCGGTCTGTCCCAGGTTTGGCGCGATCCGCGTCGCGACCGCGATCGGCGACAGGGCGTACCCGACGTCTGGATTGGTCCGCGCCTCGGCGAAAACGACACCGCCGACGGTTCCGTCGGCGAGCACGAACGGCCCGCCGCTGTCGCCCCGCTCGATCGCGGCGTTCAGCTCCAGGATCTCGCGTTGCACGGTGCTCTTGCCGTAGATGTCGTAGCCCGTGGCCGTGTAGCGCCCGGCGATGGCCGCGGCCACGACGGTCAACGGTCCGCCGTCCGGGTAGCCGAGCGTGGCTCCGACCGCCCCGCGATCCGGATCCCGCGCGGCAAAGGCCAGTGGTCGGAGCTGCAGGCCCGGCACGTGCAGCAGGGCGACATCGAGCCTCGGATCGAACAGCACCGGGGCCGCGTCGAGCAGGCGGCCGTCCGGGGTGGTGACCCGAATCCCGGCCCGGTCGACGCCGGCCACCACGTGGGCGTTGGTCACCACGTAGTCGACCCTGATCACAAAGCCCGTTCCCACCGACGACAGGCCGCACGTCGCCGCCGAAACCTTGACCGTGCTCGCAATGGCCAGCGCTGCGATGGCCTGGGCTCGCGGATCGCCGGGCAGCTCGACCGGCGGCGCGGGCAGCGGCTCGAAGCCGACGAAGACGTCGGGCAGGCCCGACGCATCCAGCCAGGTTCGCAGCTCGCCGGCGAACGCGGTCGGCGGTGGCAGGACAGTGGATATCGCGCGCACCACGGTCGAGTTGCCAGCGGCCTCGGCGAACCTGGGCAGCGGCCCCTCGGCCAGCAGGCCGCCGGTCAGCCATACGATCAGGAGGGCCTGGACGGCTCCGAGGCTGGCGCCCACGATTCGATCGGCGCTGCTCAGCAGCCCGGTTCCCAGTCCGCGCAGCAACCGGCGCCCGATCGCCGCGCCGATCGATTCGCCGAATCCCACCGCACCGATCAGGCCGCCGAGCACGAGCCACGGCCGGACTCCGGGGTCGATTTCGGACAGGGGCTCGGCCAGGGCCGGCAGGGTCATCACGGCCAGCACACCGGCGCCGATGGCGCCGAGCAGGCCGCCGATCTGCGGGATCGCACCGGAACGCGCGCCCAGGATGAGCGCCACGATCACCAGCACGATGGCGATCAGGTCCAGCGGGTTCAGCTGACGACCACCTGGATCGGGGGCGCGAGCGTGTCGATTCGCGGCGGGTGGGCTGCTTCCCAGGCCGCGATCTGGGGTTCCTTCAGGAGCAGGTAACCAAGCTCATCGGTGCCGGCCAGGATCATCTGCTTGGCGAACGGATCGATTTCGAAGCCGATCGTCGTGCCGTCCGGCAGGAGCACGCCCTGCTCGGCCAGGTCGACCGTCAATGCGGCGTCAGGGTCGTCCGTGAGCAGCGCAAAGAGGCGGGCATGGGTCGCCGGCTCCACCACGATCGGCAGCACCCCGTTCTTGAGGCAGTTGCTGCGAAAGATGTCGGCATAGGAGGTCGACAGGATCGCCTGGATGCCCCACGCGGTCAGGGCCCAGGGGGCGTGCTCGCGCGACGAACCCGAACCGAAGTTTGCGCCGACCAGCAGGATTCGCCGATCGGCCATGCCCGGTTGGTCCAGGACGAAGGGCGGGCGCTTGAGCGAGCCATCCTCCTCGAATCGCCAGTCGCGAAAGAGCGCCTCGGCCAGCCCGGTCTTGTCGGTCACCTTGAGGTAGCGGGCGGGCACGATCTGAACGGTATCGACGTTCTCGGCCGGCAGCGGCACGACTCGGCTGGTGAAGACGGTGAACGGCTCGGCCACCCTCAGCGGCCCCCGACCGCGGCCAGGGTCTCGATCCCGGGCAGCCGCCGGGGGTCCGCGACGACCCCGGCAATGGCGCTGGCTGCCGCGGTCAGCGGGGACGCGAGGAAGGTCCGGCCGCCCTTGCCCTGGCGGCCCTCGAAGTTACGGTTGCTGGTGCTGACCGCGTACTGGCCCGGGCTCAACTGGTCGCCGTTCATGGCGATGCACATCGAGCAGCCGGCCTCGCGCCAATCGGCGCCGGCCGCCCGGAAGATCTTGTCCAGACCCTCGCGCTCGGCTTCACGCTTGACCTCGTCCGAGCCGGGGACGACCAGCAGGCGCACCCCGTCCGCCACGCGGCGATCCTTGAGCACGCCCGCAGCCAGGCGCAGGTCGCTGATCCGCCCGTTGGTGCAGCTGCCGACGAATACGACATCCACCTTCTGTCCGAGGATCGGCTGACCGGGCCGCAGGTTCATGTACTCGAGGGCATGCTCCAGGGCACGCCGCTGGCCGGGATCGGCCTGTTCGGCGGGGTCTGGGACGTTGCCGCTGATCGGCAGGCCCATGCCTGGGTTGGTGCCGTACGTCACCATCGGCTCGAGCGCGTCGGCATCAATCGTGATCTGGCGGTCGTAGACCGCGCCGTCGTCGGTCGGCAGGGTCCGCCAGCGATCCACGGCGGCATCCCAGGCTGTGCCCTGGGGCGCGTGGCGCCGGCCGTGCAGGTATTCGAAGGTCGTATCGTCCGGGGCGATCAGGCCGGCTCGGGCTCCGCCCTCGATGCTCATGTTGCAGACGGTCATCCGCTGATCCATGGTCAGGCCGCGGATCGCCTGCCCGGTGTACTCGAAGACGTGGCCGGTGCCGCCGCCGACCCCGATCCGGGCGATCAGGGCGAGGATGATGTCCTTGGCGCTGACCCCGGGCGTGAGGCGTCCGTCGACCCGCACCTCGTAGGTCTTCGGATCGCGCTGGAGAAGGGTCTGGGTTGCCAGCACCATCTCGACCTCGCTCGTCCCGATTCCGAAGGCGAGCGCCCCGAATGCCCCGTGGGTGCTGGTGTGCGAGTCGCCGCACACGATGGTCATCCCCGGCTGGGTGAGGCCGAGCTGCGGACCGATCACGTGGACGATGCCCTGGGCCGGGTCCCCGATGCCGTGGAGCGGCACCCCGAACTCGGCGCAGTTCGTGTCCAGCTGATGGATCTGAGCTGCCGCCAGCGCATCCATCATCGGCAGGCGCCGGTCCGTCGTTGGAACCGAGTGGTCGGCCGTGGCCACGGTCTGGCCGGGCCGGCGGACGCCGATCCCGCGAGCGCGCAACCCGGAGAAGGCCTGCGGGCTGGTCACCTCGTGGACGAGGTGGAGATCGACGGCCATGACCGCCGGTGCGCCGGGGTCCTGCGAGACGACGTGATCGTCCCAGATCTTCTCGACGATGGTGCGCGGTGAGGTCATGCGGCGGCTCGCGGTGGCGGGGTGCGGAGGGTAGCGCAGAACGTAACAGGACGTCGCGCGCCGCGTGCTTCGTGCGTCGCCCGTCAGAGGTCCGTCTCGCCTGCCCCGTCAGAGGTCCCATCGCGGGCAGTACCGCCGAGGTAGTTTCAGGGCAAGGCTGGATCGCTATAACGGTGCTCCCAGGCACGTTTGAGCACGA
>JBKKDW010000125.1:0-3059 GCA_046708025.1 Candidatus Limnocylindrales bacterium | reverse complement strand
GTGGGACGTCGAGCTCGCGCGCGGCCTCTGCATAGTCGAGCCCCATCACGTGACGGAGCACGACCGCTGCGCGGTACATGACCGGCAGCTCGACCAGGGCGGCGGCCAGGTGGCGGCGCAGCTCGGCGGCTTCGGCGGCGGCGTGTGGGTCGGCCCCCGGATCGGCGTCGATCAGGCCCTCGCCGAATCCCAGGCCAATCGCGGGATCGTTGACTGCCTCCCGCCGGGTGGGCTGATCGAGCGACGAGCCGGCGCGCGAGCGCGCACGCGACGCAGCACGTCCGGCGGTGCGCAGGACGATCGTATTCAGCCATGGGCTGAGCGACGGGCGCGGGTCGACCTTCTCGATCGAGCGGAATGCGGCCAGATAGGTCTCCTGGACGACGTCCTGGGCCGTCTCGCGGTCCCCGGTCAGCCGGTACGCGAGCAGGTAGAGGCGGGGTCGGTGGCTCCGCACGAGCTCGGCGTACGCCGACTCGGAACCTTCCCTGCACCGTCGAACGAGCTCGCGCTCGTCCTTGACTTCTCTCAACCAGTCCTCCGAACGGTCCGCAAGCCGCGAGCCGCGCACCCGGCCGCAGTCTGACACATGCCGTCCGTACTTGGCCACCCGGCCGAACGTCCCGGTGAGGGACGGGTGAGCGAGTAGTACGTTGCGGGTGAGCGGCGGGTGAGCGGCGGGTAAGCGTGAACGGCCACCATCGAGTTGATGGATGACACCCGTCTGGGCCTCTTGTTCCGGGCCGTCCGTCTCCACCTGGGGCTCAGACAGGAGGACGTCGCAAGGCTTGCGGGAGTTTCCCAGGCGTCGGTATCGAGGATCGAGCGATATCGCGACGCTGCCGCTCTCGGTGGTCCGCGCGGTGGCCACCGTCCTGGAGATCCGCCTGGACACGGTTCCTGCGTGGCGCGGCGGCAGTCTCGAGCGTGTGATGAACGCTCGGCACTCCGCGCTGCACGAGAGGCTGGCGGATCGGCTCGCCGGTGAGCCTGGCTGGGTCTCTGCGGCCGAGGTCTCGTATTCGATCTACGGCCAACGCGGAGTGATCGATCGGTTGGGGTTCCATGCCGGGCGACGGATGCTGGCGGTCTTCGAGATCAAGGCGGACCTCGGCGATCCTGCCGGGCTGATCGCGCAGCTCGATCGATATCGGCGATTGGCGCCAGAGATTGCCAGCGGTCGCGGTTGGGAGACCAGCCGGGTCAGCTGCTGGGCGGTTGTCGCCGACACGGACACGAATCGACGGCGCCTCGCCACTCATCGCGGGTTGCTGCGCGGCGCGTTCCCGGCGGATGGCCGGGCGCTTGGCGAGTGGCTGCGCGATCCGGCGGGGCCGGGTGGACGGGCTGACGTTCCTCGCATATCCGCATGGGGGGACTGGTACGCGGAGCCTGGCGACGGTCAAGCGGGTCCGACGGGCTCGGCAGCACTGACCTCATGCGTGGGAGCCGCGCCGGCGAGAGGCCTGAGCCCCTGGCCGCGCCTTGGTGACCCGTACCAGTCCCTGGAGACGGTTATGCGCCTCCAGTCGCGGAGCCGGTTCCGTAGTAGTCCGTGGATGCGGTTATGCGCCGCGCGGGTGCGCGGCTCGGCACGGGACTGCGCGGCTGCCACCGGGCGACCCCCTGGCGCGGCGGAGGCCGCTGGCGCCCGGTGGTTCGGGCGGAGCGGCGCGGGCGACCCGCTGGCGCGAGACCTACATCATCACCAGGCCGCCGTCGACGGCAAGTACCTGGCCGGTGATGTAACGGGCCTCGTCGCTGGCCAGGAAGGCGACCGCGTCGGCGACCTCCTCGGTCGTCCCGAAGCGACCGAGCGGGGTGCGTGCCGTGATCTCGGCCTTGAGCGCGTCGGGCAGATCCTGGGTCAGCTCGGTCAGTACGAATCCGGGTGCCACGGCATTCACGGTGATGGACCGGCTGGCCAGCTCACGCGCGGTCGCCTTGGTCAGGCCAATCAGCCCGGCCTTGGCCGCGGAATAGTTGGCCTGCCCGGTCTGGCCGGCCTGTCCAGAAACCGAGGTGATATTGACGATCCGGCCGCTGCGTGCCTTGAGCATCGGGCGGGTGACCGCCTTGGTCATGTAAAAGGCGCCGAACAGGTTCGTCTCGAGGACGTCGCGCCAGGCCTCCTCGCTCATCCGCATGATCAGGTCATCCCGGGTGATCCCGGCGTTGTTGACCAGAATGTCGATCTTGCCGAATGCCTCGAGGGCGGCCTTCACCACGGCTTCGGCGGAGACTGGATCCCTGACGTCGCCCTGGATCGCGAGGGCCCGGCGTCCAAGGCCCTCAACCGTCGTGGCCGTCTCCGCGGCGGCGGCGGCATTGCCTCGAAAGCTGAACGCGACGTCCGCCCCCTGGTTCGCGAGCCGCACGACGATCGCTCGCCCGATCCCTCGGGCTCCGCCCGTAACGAGCGCCGACTTGTCGGTCAGGTCGATCATGCGGCTGTTCCTTCCTGGGTGGCACGGAGCGAGCGAAGACCCGCGTACGCCGCCTTGACATGCAGACCGCATGACGCACAATCAGGCCTCACGAATAGTATGGAGGACGTTCCTGATGAAGCGCCCACTCGCATTCACGGTCGCCGCGCTCGCCGCGACACTGTCCGTCGGCGTGGCGATCGCCACGCCGGGCACAGGAATTGTAGCGTCGGTCCTCGCCCGGACCACGTTCGACCCGATCAGCACGAGCCATGCCGCAGGGCGCGACGCCGTGATCCAGGAGGTCACCATCGCTCCGGGCGGCCACACCGGCTGGCACGCCCATCCGGGGGGAACGGTCATCCTCGTCGAGTCCGGCTCCTTCACCATCTACAACGACGCCTGCGCCGCGACTGTCGTCGCTGCCGGGCGAGGCATCGTCGAGCCAGGCGGGCAGGTACAGCTGGCGAGGAACAACAGCACAACCGACCCGCTCGTCCTCACGGTGGCGTACTTCGACGTCCCCGCCGCCGGTCCGGTCCGCAGCGACGCGACCGTGCCAGCATGCGCCGCTGGCGCTGGTCTTCCGACGGTCGCGGCAGGCAGCGGCGTCACGGCCGCCATCATCAGCCG
>JBKKDW010000124.1:0-3926 GCA_046708025.1 Candidatus Limnocylindrales bacterium | reverse complement strand
GCCTCGGCGAGGATGCCGCTCTGCTGGATCTTCTTGTTGAAGCGACGCAGGGCGCTTTCGAACGTCTCGTTCTCACCCACTCGGACTTCTGCCAATCCCGGTTCACCTCCCCAGGCCTGGGGTCGTGCGATCGTCGCTGGGCTCGCGGCCAACCGGCCCTGACGCGGCCTGGGCGGCAATCCCGTCCGAGGCTGGCGGAGCATAGCCGAGGCTCCCGGGTCGGTCAAACGCCGACGCCACCCATGGCGTTGATGTAACACTCCCCGTAACGACCTCCGCCCACGCACGTCACAGGATCGAACAAACCCGCCACCGCGACGCGCCACGCCGACCCACAACTCGAGGCCTTGAATGCCCACCCTGCTCGATCTGCTCGCCGACGCGGTCGCGCGCTACGGCGACCGAACGGCCCTCAGCCTGCGCAACGACGACGGCTCGACCATGGGCTGGAGCTATCCCGAGCTCGATCGGCGGTCGCGGATCGCGGCCTGGCGGCTGCGCGCCCTGGGTCTCCGGCCGGGCGATCGGCTGCTGACCTGGTCGCCCTCCACGCCGGAGCTGCCGGCCGCCTACTTCGGAGCGATGCGGGCCCGCCTGATCATCGTGCCCCTCGATCTGCACATGTCGACCGATGCGGTCAAGGGAATCGTCACGGCCTCGGGCGCCCGCCATCTCGTCGTGGGCAGCGGGCGCGACGCGCCGGATCCTGGCGAGGCTGGTCTGGGCGACTTCCCGACGACGACGGTTGAGGCGCTGTCGGCGGATCCGGATGTCACATTCCCGGCCGACTGGGAGGCACAGCTGGGTGCGTGGCCGGCACCGGCCGCCGACGAGACCTTCGAGCTGATCTACACGTCGGGCACGACCGGCACACCCAAGGGCGTGATGCTCGCGCACGACAACGTCCTGGCCTCGATCGACTCGTTCCATCGGATCGTGCCGTCGATGGAGCACCGGCTGGTCTCGCTCCTGCCCCTGTCGCACCTGCTCGAGCAGTCCGTCGGACTGTGCTACGCGCTGTCGGTCGGCGCGGACATCCTGTACGTGCGCAGCCGCAACCCGCGGGTGATCTTCGATGCGCTGCGCGATCACCGGGTGACCTCGATGGTTGTCGTCCCGCAGGTCCTGGACCTGTTCTGGAGCGCCATCGAGCGGGAAGCTGCCAAGCGCGGCCGGGCGGCCGCGTTCGATCGTCTGCGCGGAATCGCCCGACACCTGCCGATGGCCCTGCGGCGATGGCTATTCAAGAGCGTTCATGCCCAGCTCGGTGGCCAGTTCCGGCTGTTCCTGTCGGCTGGAGCTTTCCTGCCACCGGCCCTCCAGCAGGGTTGGGAGGACCTTGGCGTCACCGTCCTGCAGGGCTACGGTGCGACCGAGACCGGGACCGGCAGTTGCACGACCCTCGACGATCACGGCCTCGGCACGGTTGGACGGCCACCGGCCGGCATCGAGATGCGCGTCGCCGGCGACGGCGAGGTCCAGTTCCGCGGACCGACCCTGTTCAAGGGCTACTGGAACGACCCGGCCGCAACCGCTGCCGCGTTCACGCCCGACGGCTGGTATCGGACCGGCGACATCGGCCACCTGGACGCCGCTGGCCGGTTGATCCTGTCCGGGCGGTCGAAGGACATCATCGTCCTGCCCAACGGCTTCAACGTCTACCCCGAGGACATCGAGAACGCCCTGCGCATCGCCGGCGTGCGTGATTCGGTCGTGGTCGAGACCCGGCCCGGCCGGATTGAAGCCGTCGTGCTCGGCGGCGCCGGCGGCAGCCCGGCCGGCCCCGGCGGCAGCTCGGCCAGCCCCGAAAGCAGCCCGGCCGACCCAGCGGCCACCCGCACCCGGGTCGACGCCGCGGTCAAGGCCGCCAACGCCAGCCTCGGCCCGAACCAACGGATCCAGGGCTGGCGCCTCTGGCCGGACGAGGACTTTCCTCGCACCCATACGCTCAAGATCAAGCGCGTGCCAGTGCGCGCCTGGGCAACTGCCGACGAACCGCCCGGACGGTAGGCGGGAGCGCTCAACCCTCGATCTGAAAGCCAACCCCGAGCGTCTCGAGCGCTCGCTGGATCTCCGGCGCCGCGGGATCTCTGGCCGCTCCCGGCAGCCAGTCGTACAGCACGACCGTGGAGCCGACCTGGCGCAGCACGTGCACCGTCCCCTGGGTCGTCTGGATCAGGCCCGGGCCACTCGCCAGGTAGCGCGCCTCCTGCGCAGCCGCATCGGCGGCACGACTCGCGTCGCTGAACTCGTAGACCACGATGAAACCGCGTGTCGGGTCGGCCGGCAGGGTCACCTGGAAGATCGCCCGCGGGGCCACGGCGAGCAGCGGCGACTCGGCCGGGCGGACCGGCGCCTGGGTGTCGGCGAGGACCAGGTTGGCCAGGCCGAGCACCCGGACGAGCTCCGCCCGGGTCTGGTGAACCGCCGGCGAAACGGTCCTCGCCGGCGCGATCGGCGCCGGCCGAACGGTCGCAGCGGGTTGCCCGGTCGTGGAACAGGCGCTCACGACGCCAAGCGACGTGATCGCGAGCGCCACCATCGCGAATCGTCCGCGCAGGCTGAGCGTGCTCATCCAGGCGGCCATTCGAAGGAGCGCCCTCCCATCAGGTGAATGTGCAGGTGATCGACGCTCTGGCCGCCCCACCGCCCGACGTTCGAAACCAGCCGGTAGCCGTGGCCGGAGATACCCTCGGATCGGGCGAGGTCCGCCGCGACCGAGAACAATCGCCCGAGCAGGGGACCGTCCGACGCCAGCAGGTCCGCCGCCGACGGAATGTGCCGGCGCGGAAACAGCAGGATATGGACCGGCGCTCGCGGCGCGATGTCGCGAATCGCGATGACCAGGTCATCGTCGTGGACCCGCGCCGACGGCACCTCACCGGCAATGATCCGGCAGAACAGGCAGTCCACGGTTTTCACCAGAGCACCGGCTTCGAGCTCATCAGGAAGCCGATCGAACCGACCAGGCCGGCCATCAGGTACGACAGGTAGCGCTGCCGCCGGGCGCGCTCCTGCCACGCGCGGTCATCGGCGGCCGCGCGGATTCCGACCAGCCGGCGAAGGCTCGGGCGCTGGATGAAGAACGCGATCGCCAGGTTGACGAAGTAGATCGCGAGGGCCAGCAGCAGCCACGGCTGGCCGAGGATCTCGGCCCCCAGGCTCATGACCAGGCCGACCCCGGTCACGGCCAGCCCCAGGCCCACGGCGATCGTCCCGTGGGTCTGCGCCCACAGCAGCGCCTGGACCGGGCGACTGCCCGATTCGACCGTCGCCCGGCGCGACCGCAAGGCGAACGGCAGCAGGATGGACGGCAGGACGAGCCCGATCGCGAGCACGATGTGGGTCACCAGCAGGATCGGGAAGAACGAGCCCATCGACCGATTGTAGGGCGGTCAACGGTCAGGCCCTGCGCACGCCTCGATGGCGACCCAGTCGCCCTCGACGGACCGACCGGCTACCTGCAGCCCGGCCGCCTCGAAGGCGGTACGGACGTCCGTCTCGCGCTCCACGAAGATGCCCGACGCCAGCAGGCTGCCACCAAGTCGGAGCTCGTCGCGCAGATCGGGCGCCAGCGCCACGAGCACGCCGGCGATCAGGTTGGCGAGGACGACGTCAAAACCCGCCTCGCCGCTTGGCAGGCTACCCATTCGGGCCCTCATTCGGCGCGCCACGGCGTTCCGGCGGGCGTTGGCGAGCGTGGCCTCGATGGCGATCGGGTCAGTGTCCACGCCCAACGCCGATGCCGCCCCGAGCTTGAGCGCCGCAAGCGCGAGGATGCCCGACCCGCACCCGACATCGAGCACTCGGGCGCCAGCCAGCACGCCCCGATCGGCCAGCCGTTCGACGGCCGCCAGGCATAGCCGGGTCGTAGGGTGGAGGCCGGTCCCGAAGGCCATTCCCGGATCCAGCGCCAGGACGACATC
>JBKKDW010000123.1:0-11680 GCA_046708025.1 Candidatus Limnocylindrales bacterium | reverse complement strand
TCTTCTCGACGTACGACGAGCAGGTGAAGGCCCTCCAGGCGGGCTGGATTGACGTCGCCTGGAACACCAACCTGGCGTACGTGGCCACGGTCAGGGCAACGGGCGGCCGATGCCGTCCGATCGCCATGCGCGACACCGACCGGAACTGGACGAGCCACCTGATCGTGCCGGCCGACTCGCCCGCAGTTGGCCTCGGGTTGGAAGGCCTTCGCGGTGGGCGCGTCGGCTTTGGCGACAGCGACTCGTCGCAGGCCTGGATCCTGCCGGCGTACGCCATGCGCCAGGCCGGCTTCGACCCGCTGGTCGACTTCCGTGGCGAACGACTCGATAAGGACGTCGGCAAGCACGGCGACACGGGTAACGCCGAGTTCGTCCAGCTCGAGCGGTTGCGGGCCGGCGAACTGGACGGGTCCGTGGTGTCCGATCCGACCTGGACCGCTGTCCGCGAGGCTGGTGCCGCCGCCGGACTGGCCATCGCCTGGACGACGCCACCCTTCCATCACTGCAACTTCACGGCGCTGGACGAATCGGTTGCGGACCACGACGGGTTCGTCGGATGGCTCGTGTCTATGGACGAGAACGATCCCCAGATCCGCGAGCCGATGCGCCTCGAGTACGTCCATCGCTGGGTGGCACCAGATCTCTCCGGGTATGTCGACCTCCTGGAGGCGGTGAAGCTCAAGCCGGATCCATCGATGGCCGATGAGCTTGCCTCGATGCCCGGCCGGCGCTGGGTATCCGCCTGACGTTCGGGAGCTGATCGAAGATACCCACCGCTGTCAGGGAACGGCCGGCGGTCACAACCAGCCGCGCTCGCGAGCAAGCCGGGCCGCAGCCACGCGGTTCGATACGCCAAGCTTGCCGATCGCCTCGGACAGGTAGTTGCGCACGGTGCCATCCGACAGGTAGAGACGGGCGGCGATCTCGGCGTTGGCGAGGCCCTCGCCGGCCAGTCGCAGCACCTGCCGTTCCCGGTCGGTCAGCGGATCGGCCTCACCCCAGGCGTCGGCGGCAAGCTCCGGATCGATCGCGCGCTGGCCGGCGTGCACGGCGCGGATCGCCCGCGCGAGGGTGGCCGAGGGCGCGTCCTTGAGCAGGTAGCCGGCGACGCCCGCGTCGAGCGCCCGGCGCAGGTAGCCACGCCGGGCGAAGGTCGTCAGGATCACCACCCGGGTCGGCAGCCCGCGGCGCTGGATCTCGGCGGCCAGCTCCAGGCCGGTCATGTGGGGCATCTCGATGTCGGTCAGCAGCACGTCCGGGACGAGCGATTCGACCAGGCGCAGGGCCTCCTCGCCGTCGGCCGCGGTGCCGCTGACGGTCAGGTCAGCCTCGAGTTCGAGCAGGGCGCCGAGCGCGCCGAGGACCATCCGCTGGTCCTCGGCCAGGACAAGCCGGATTGTCGCGGCCGGCGGGATCGTCACGTGGGCCCGACCGGTTCGGAGGGTCGCACCGCGACAACTGTCGGCTTGGCTTCGAGCGGCAGGGTCACCCGCACCCGCATGCCCGATCCGCCATGGCGCTCGACCGAACCGCCGAGTGCCGTGATCCGCTCGCGCATGCCGGTCAGGCCCGCTCCCTCGCGGGCGACGCCACCGTGGCCGTCATCGGTCACTTCGAGGACCACCCGCGAATCCTCCAGGCTGATCCGGATCAGGGCATGCCGAGCGCGGGCGTGGCGCACGACGTTCGTCACCGATTCGCGCAGGGCGAGGGCCAGGGCCGACTCGTGGGCGATCGGCAGCGCGGCAGCTCGGCCTCGACCGACGCCTCCACCCCGGCTGCGGCGAGGGCACGGCGCGCGCCTTCCAGCTCGCCGTGCAGCCCCTGGGCGCGATAGCCGGCCACGGCCGCCCGGACCTCGGAAAGCGCTTCGCGGCCGATCCGCTCCACGTCGCGAATCTCGTCTCCGGCGCGCGCCGGCTCGCGCTCGACGAGGCGGCCCGCGAGCTCGGACTTGACCACGATCACGGACAGCGTATGGCCCAACAGGTCATGCAGGTCGCGCGCGATCCGTTCGCGCTCGGCGAGGGTGGCCAGCCGTTCGATCTCCTCGTCGGCGCGGCGCAGACGGCGCTGCGCTCGATCCCGCTCGGCTTCGAAGATGTTCGCCGCACCGATCACGAGCGTGAAGATGAGGGCCGGCGTATGCGCGACGAACCGCCACGGCGAGGGCGCGGGGGAGATGAGGACGATGATCCCGACCACGATGACCAGGGCCACGATGACCTGCACGGCGCGCCGCACCGGGTCGAGGTACGCGGCGGCCGCG
Source organism: Candidatus Limnocylindrales bacterium (assembly GCA_046708025.1). Taxonomy (GTDB): domain Bacteria; phylum Chloroflexota; class Limnocylindria; order Limnocylindrales; family CSP1-4; genus SPCO01. The sequence continues at coordinate 9,411 of JBKKDW010000123.1, read as the reverse complement.
GCTGCGTAGATGACGAACACGCTGGCGCCGCTGTTCAGCAGTGATCCGGCCACGCCGAGGGCGGCCATGGCCCCGACGATCAACAGCAACTGCCGCTCATTGGCCGCCCGGTAGCCCGCGAAGTAGAGGGGCAGGAAGGCCGCGATCAACCCAACGACCACGACCCAATCAAGTGGGTCGGCCGTCGGGTCGAAGGCGGGCTGAAAGAAGAGCGTTCCGAGGTAGACCAGCCAGACGTAGCGCATCCAGTGCGAACCGGGGGACCGCTGGTCGATCACCGCCTCGCTCTCATCCGTACGTTCGTCCCTCGTCGCGGCGGTAGCCCCAGCCGGCCACGGCCAGGAAGGCGATGGTGAAGGCGACCAGCGCCCCAAGGTGGAGGAGCGGGCTACTGCCATCGGACGCGCCCAGAGATCCGAGCGCGAGCTGGGCGAAATGATACGGCGGCAGGAACGGTGCGATCGCGCGCACGGCTTCCGGTAATTGGGAGAGCGGGATCCACAACCCCGACGCGAAGGCCATCGGCAGGTAGACCAGGTTCAGTACCGCCGGGGCCGAGTTCGGACCAACCAGGTAGCCGAAGGCGAGGCCCATGGCGCAGAAGGGCAGGGCGCCGATGACGAGGACGGCGGCGAGTCCGAGCCACTGCTCGATGGGCATCCGCACGCCGCCGACGGTCACGCCGAGGGTGAACAGGGCCACCACGATGAGCGCCGCGAACGTGGTGCTCATCGCGACCTTGGCCACGAAGTAGGCCAGCGGCGGCATCGGCGAGACGCGCTTGAGGCGCATCCAGCCCTGGCCGCGCTCGATGGCCACGGAGACCCCAAAGCCGAACAGGGCCGAACCGATGACCCCGAAGGCGCCATAGGTCGCCAGCATGTAGGTCGTCACGCCCACCCCGCCGGCCGTTTCGCCGGCAAAGGTCAGCCTGAAGATCACGTAGAACATGAGCGGGAAGGCGAGGCCGCTGATCGCGAAGATCGGCACCCGGATGAGCTTGAGGAACTCGTGAACGGCCTCGGTCCGATAGATCCCGAGCTGGCTCGGCCGGCGGCCGGTGCCTGCGCCGGTCATCGGTCGGGTCTCGGTCAGGCCGGTCATGCGGCTGCCTCCTTCTCGCGGCTGGTGAGGGCCAGGAACGCCTCTTCGAGGCTCGGTTCGACCACGGTCAGGTTGGCCATCGCAGGATCGCGGGCCATGAGTTCACGCAGGACCGGCTCGGCGCTGCCGGTGAGGAGCTCGAGCCATGAGCCGTCGCGGGTGGCGCGTTGCACGCCCGGGAAGGCCGCGGCCTCCGCCGCGCTGACCGAGCTCTGGACCCGGATCCGGCGACCCGGGACGAGCGCCTTGATCTGGGCCGGCGAGCCCTCGGCGATGAGGCGGCCGTGGTCGAGGACCGCGATCCGGTCGGCCAGGGCGTCGGCCTCCTCGAGGTAATGGGTGGTGAGGACGATGCCGCGCCCGGCGCCCGTCAAGTCGCGCAGGGTCGACCACAGGCTGCGCCGCACCTCCACGTCGAGTCCGGTCGTCGGTTCGTCGAAGAAGAGCAACTCGGGATCGCCGCACAGCGCGATGCCGAACAGGACGCGTCGCTGCTGGCCGCCCGACAGCTCGTCATAGAGTCGTGGTTCCAGCCCGTCGAGCCCCGCGGCGGAGACCACAGTGGAGAGCGGGAGCGGGTCCGGATAGTAGCCGCGGAACTCGTTCAGGAGTTCCCTCACGCGTAAGGTTTCGGGCACGCCCGAGGCCTGGAGCATGACGCCCACCCTCTGTCGCGCAAGGAGGTCGCGCGGGTCGCGGCCGAATAGCCGGGCCGTGCCGCTCGTCGGGCGGCGGAGGCCGGTCAGCATGCCGATCGCCGTCGTCTTGCCGGCGCCGTTCGGGCCGAGCACGGCGAGCAGCTCGCCGGCGCGGACGGTGAGATCGACGCCGCTCACGGCCTCGACAGTTGCGGTGCCCGTGCCGAAGTGCTTCGTGGCGTTGTTGAGCTCGGCCAGGACCGCGCCACGGTCGTCACCCGGCTGCTTGGTGGTGTCGGTCGCGAAGGACCGGTCAGTCGTAAACATGCGGCCATGGTCATCGATGGGCGGCCACGGTCGGTAGTGCGCCCGGTCACGGAATGGGGGTGACATTCGTCACGGCGATTGCCCGGCAGGGAACGGGAGCACCTCTGAGCGCATCGCCGCGAGGGCATCCGCCACCAGATGAATGCCGTCCTCGATGGCCGTTTCGGTCAGCGTCCCGTAGCCGAACAGCAGTCCGCCGGGGCCATCCTGCTGGGCGACGTGGTACGGCGTGACACCCTCCAATCTGACGCCGAACCCGGCGGCTCGCTCGACGAGGGCCGACTCATCGACCCCGGCCGGCAGCCTGGCCAGGACATGAAGCCCGGCCGACGCCCCAACCGGGCGAAGCTCCGGCAGGTGCCGGCTCAGGGCGGCCAGGAGCGCATCGCGCCGGGCTCGATAGATCGGGCGCATCCGGCGGAGGTGATGATCGAACTCGCCCCGTGACAGGAAGTCGGCGAGGGCCAGCTGATCGAGACTGGGCGAGCCGCGATCGGTCGCGTCCTTGGCGGCCGCAACCTCCTCGACCATGCCGGTTGGCACGATGAGCCAGCCGAGCCGGAGCCCCGGCGCGAGGGTCTTGCTCGCCGATCCGGCGTAGATCACGTGCTCAGGCGCCAGGCCGTGCATCGCCCCAATCGGCTCCCGGTCGTATCGGTACTCGGCGTCGTAGTCGTCTTCGAGGATCAGCTTGTTCCGATCCGTCGCCCAGGCGACCAGGGCCGCCCGACGCTCCGGCGACAGCACGGCTCCGGTCGGGAGGTGGTGGGCGGGGGTGATCATGACGGCATCGGCATCGGTGCGGGCGAGGGCGGCCACGTCGATCCCGGCGTCGTCGACCGGAATTGGCACCGACTGGAGGCCGCTGAACCCAGCCGAACGGATGGTGTCGCGCGGGCCCGGATCCTCGATGGCGAGCCGCCTGCATCCACGAGCCTTGAGGACGTGGGTCACGAGCACCAGGGCCTGGGCGAAGCCGTTGCAGATCACGACCCGCTCGGCGTCGCCGGCCGTCCCGCGCACCCGGTTGAGATACGTCGCGAGGGCCTCCCGGAGCTCGGGTGCACCCCGCCGGTCGAGGTAGTTGAGGCGGTCGCTGGGTGCCTCATTGAGGACCCTGCGCAGCGATCGAAGCCACGCCTGGCGAGGAAAGAACGTGACGTCCGGTCTGCCGTAACTGAAGTCGATCCGATGCTCCAGGGTCGTCGCGGGCCTGGCGGCTCCGACGGCGGGTTCGGTCACCCCTCGGGAGACCCGGGTGGTGCCGCCGGGTCGACTCGTCAGATAGCCCTCGGCGACGAGCTGCTCGTAGGCCTCGACCACGACGCCGCGCGAGAGGCCGAGCTGGTCCGCCAGGGCGCGCGTCGAGGGCAGGGCCGTTTCAGCCGCCAGCCGCCCTGAACGAACGGCTTCCCGGAGCTCCTGCTCAAGCTGGCAGTGCAGCGGCAGCGGACCGTCCCGGCGCAGCTCGACGAGAAGCTCGGGCGTGAAACTGGTCCTCATTCTTACCATCGCAGTGGACCTTATCAGATGACCAGTCTGATGTCACGATGGTGCCATAAGATCGACAAAAGGAGTCAGGTCATGGAATTTCTGATGATCATTGCCACCGTCCTCGGTGGCCTGTTCGCCCTCAATCTCGCGGCGCTTCAATTCGGAGCCGACTCGCGCGATCCGATCGGCGACGACCACCGGCGCTGAGCCGCCACCCGGGAGCGGCCGCCGGCCATCTTTGTGATGCTTCGCAGGTGACCGCCAGGCGACGCATCGAGACCGATGAGCGGCGCGCCCGGCTGGGCATCCGGCATCGATTGGCGGCGGGCAGCCTGGCATCGTCCGTCGCCGAGGCCGCCACCTCCGTCGTGGCGCTCCACGCGACCGACTCCGCCAGCGTCTTCCTCCAGGCTCGAGCGCGGATGGCCGAGTCGTCGCCGGCCGACATCGAGCGCCAGCTGTACGAGGAGCGGAGCGTCCTGCGGATGCTCGCGATGCGCCGGACGCTGTTCCTCGTGCCCATCCCGGACGTGCCGATCGTCCACGCTGCAGCCTCGCGGGCCATCGCGGAGACCGAGCGCAGGCGGACGATCGCGATGTTCGCTGACGGCGCTGTTGGACCCGACGCGGCGACGCTGCTCGAAGAGCTCGAGGCGGTCGGCCTGGCTGCCGTCCGCTTCCGCGGCGAGGCGTCCACGGCGGAGCTGACGGCCCTCGACCCGCGGCTCGGTCAGAAGATCACGCTGGCGCGCGGCAAGTCGTACGAGGGCACGATCAGCGTGTCGCAGAAGGTTTTCTTCCACCTGGCGCTGGACGGTCGGATCGGCCGGGGGCGGCCGCGCGGGACCTGGATCGCCAGCCAGTTCCGCTGGAGTCCGATCGAACGCTGGCTGCCCGACGGCATTTCGGCCGTGCCCGTCGACGAGGCTCGCGCCGAAGTCGTTCGGCGCTGGCTGCGAGCCTTCGGGCCGGGCACGCGCGACGACATCCGCTGGTGGACGGGCTGGACGGTTGCCGCGGTCAAGGGGGCGCTCGCGGCGGTCGGCGCGGTCGAAGTCGAACTCGATGGGGGTGGGACCGGCCACCTGCTGCCCGACGACCTGGATCCCATCGAGCCGCCGGGCTCATGGGTCGCGTTCCTGCCCGCACTGGACGCGACGACGATGGGCTGGGCCGCCCGCGACTGGTACCTCGGCCCGCACCGTTCGACCCTGTTCGACAGTACCGGCAACGCCGGCCCGACGATCTGGGCCGATGGCCGCATCGTAGGGGGCTGGGCGCAGCGCAAGACCGGCGAGGTCGTCCCGCGCCGGCTCGAGGACGTTGGCTCGGAGGTCAGCCGCGCCATCGACGCGGAGGCCGCTCGACTCGAGGCGTGGATCGGGCCAACCCGGGTCAGCGCGAGCTTCCCGACGCCGCTTGAGATCGAAATTAGAGCCTGACTGCTTGACGAAAGGATCAAGGATGCTGCGACGGTTTCAACAGATCGATGTCTTCAGTTCCCAACCGTTCTCGGGCAACCCATTGGCCGTGGTTCACGACGCTGACGGACTCTCGACCGATGAGATGCAGCGTTTCACTCGCTGGATGAACCTGTCCGAGACCGCCTTCCTGGTGCAACCCTCCGCACCGGAGGCCGATTACCGCGTGCGCATCTTTACCCTCGCCCGCGAGATGCCGTTCGCTGGGCACCCGACCCTTGGCAGCTGCCATGCCTGGCTCACGGCCGGCGGCAATCCACGAACGCCGGGCCTGATCATCCAGGAATGTGGGGCGGGCCTGGTCCCGATCCGGCGCCAGGCCGAGCGCCTGGCGTTCGCGGCGCCGGGCCTGCTTCGTTCGGGCCCGATCGAGGCAGCGTTCGTCGATGAACTTGCGATCGTCCTGGGCCTCGAGCGTGACCAGATCGTCGACAGTCAATGGGTCGACAACGGACCCGGCTGGGTCGGCGTCCTGCTGCGCGACGCCGCCACCGTGTTGCGCGTGAAACCCGACTTCACCCGGTATACCGGCGAGGGTAGCCTCGACATCGGCCTGGTGGGCGCGTATCCGCCCGGTTCGGAATGCGCCTTCGAGGTACGCGCGATCTTCAGCGATGAGCATGGCGGGATGCGCGAGGACCCGGTCACGGGCAGCCTCAACGCCTCCCTGGCGCAGTGGTTGCTGGCGACCGATCGGGCAATCGCGCCATATGTCACGAGCCAGGGCACGTATCTCGGCCGAACCGGCCGGCCGCGGATCGACCAGGAAGCAGACGGCACGGTCTGGGTGGGCGGCGATGTCACCACGCTGATCGACGGTCAGGTCGACCTATGAGCGGGCCGGCTCGAAACGCTGACTATGACGTCTCGGTTTGGCGACCCGAGACCCGAGGCGCCGTGCGCTCGGGCGGCTGGCGTCCTGATCCGTTCAATGGCGGGAGTGACGCCGCTGAGTCAGCCCGTGGTCGACGGATCGACCGTCCGACGAATATCGGTCAGGTTCACCGTCGGTCGCGAGCCGTCCGCCGTCAGTTGGCCACCGGTCGACCGCTTGAGCCGCGAGCCCCGGCCCGCTGCCACAGATCCAGGATCAGGGCGTCCGGGTCATCGCCCGAGACCTTCAGCGCGGCCCACTCGCGGTCGCCATCGATGACCTCGACTCGGGGGTGGGACATGACCAGGCTCTCGAAGCGCTCGCGGATGTCGGGGACACCGGTTTCGGCGAACCACAAGGTCAGCGTGGCGCCGTCGCGCTCGATCGTGGGCGGCGGCCAGTCGAGCGGACCTTCAGGCTCGGCTGCCCCTTCCAGCGGCTCGTCGCGGCGGCGGGCGGGGTCCAGCCACTCATGATGCTGCTCGAGCCACTCGCGCAGGTCGTCGCCCAGCCGATCCCAGCGGGCGGACAGATCGTCGAGTCCGGCGGCTGCCTCGGGCAGGTCGCGATGGCGGGCAAGGAGATCCACGATCTCCGCCCCGCGTGGCGGGCTCATCGACACCGCCGATTTCGTCCGAGCCAGCCTGGCCAGGTGTGCCGCGGCATCGGGCACATCATCGGCCGTGCCATGGAGGCCCAGCACGGCCTCGGCGGTCTGGCGCAGCGGGGCCGAGCGCGATGCCAGGAAGGCCTGCCAGGTCGGCCGCGCCTCGGCACCCCAGTGGTGGGCAAGGATGCCGAGCGCGGCTGCCTGAAGGTCCGTGTCCGTTGTCGCCAGCGCGAGGCCCACCGCTCGTCGAACCGATTCGGACGGCGCCGCTCTTTCGAGTGCGCCGACGGCGGTGGCCCCGTGGGCACCACCAAAGCGAGCCGCCGCACACAGCGCCCCGACGATTGACTCGGGCAGGGGAGCCGTCATGGACTGGGCAAGGGCGGCCGCCCGTTCGCCAAGGTAGGAGCGTCGGCCAATGAGCGCCACGAGGTCGTCCTCCGGCGGGTCGAACGGCTCAGCGGCCAGGCTCGCCAGGGTGGCCCGATGTATCGCCGCGTCAACGAATGCCTGCGCGTCCATCTCGTCACGCGCATCGACGGCCGCCCTGAGCATCCGTGCCTCTGAACCGGCTGTGTTGACCGCCACGCAACTCACCGCGAACCGCCACACCGCCGACCTCGGCGATTCGGCGCCACGACCCTGCGCCGCCGCGCCGCGGAGCCGTTCAAGGCAGGTCTCGATCAGGTCGGACCCGGCCAGGATCTCCAGGCGACGCCGATATGGACCGTTGTTGCCGAATCTGTCCCAGGCCAGGAGGGTCCGCACCAGGTCGCCCTCGTCGACCTCACGCTCCAGGTCCAGGGCCTCGAGCCCGCCCACGGCGATGCCGGCTCGGTCCAGTGCGTAGAGGGGCCTGAGGATGGCGGCGGTGCGCGGGCTGAACGTCGACGCCACGTCCACCCCGGCCCGGTCGCTGTGCCCGCCCACGGGAACGACGCTGATCTCCCCCGTTGCGATCGGCGTTGTCAGCGCCGCGAGCGTCGCTTCGCGCTCGGCGGGGTTCGCCAACCAGATTCGAAATCGATGCGGGGTCGACTCGTCGATCTCGTCCAATCGCATCGGATCAGAGCGCCTCGAGCGCACGAGCCATGTCGTTCCACAGCGCCTCGGTCGGCTCGCAGCCGATCGACAACCTGACATAGCCCTCGGCCACCTGGTCCCCCCAGCGAGCCCGCCGTTCCGCGGACGTGCGAAGGCCGCCGAAGCTGGTCGCAGGAAGCACGAACCGGGCGCCGTCGATGAAGCGGTCCGCGCTCGCGGCATCGGCGAAGGTGGGGCCGATCAGACTCCCGAAGCGCGCCATCTGGGCTCGTGCAACGGCGTGGGCCGGGTGGCCGGGAAGGCCCGGGTAGCGAACCGCCCGGACCGCCCGGTGGCCAACAAGCCGCTCGGCGATGATCTCGGCACTCCGGCACATTCGGTCGAACCGCACCTCGAGGGTCTCGAGGCCGCGGTTGACCAACCACGCCTCGAACTGACCGGGAATGGCTCCGACCAGCTTCCGCCAGTCGCGAACGACCCCCCCGAGCGCTGGATCCCGGGTGGCGACATGACCGAAGAGAACGTCCGAATGTCCGTTCAGGGCCTTGGTATCGGAAGCGACGATGACATCGGCTCCGAGGTCCAGCGGACGCTGGCCAATGGGGGTCATGGTCGTGTTGTCGGCGATCACGAGCGCCCCCGCGGCCTGGGCATGTCCCACGACCTGGCGGATATCGCAGATGTCGAGTCCCGGATTGGACGGCGTCTCGACGAGGACCATGCGGTATCCGCTGAGGTCGCGCGCGTCGTAGTCGACCGTGGGACACAGATCGACCGCCACGCCCATCGGGACCAGGTAGTTCTCGGCCAGGACGCGCGTGGTGTAATACCCATCCAATGGCAGCAGGAGCCGGTCGCCGGGCCGCAATTGCGAGAGGAGGACCGAGGCGATCGCGGTCATGCCCGACGGAAACGCGACCACTTCGGCGTCCTCGATGATCGACAGGGCGTCCTCGATCGTTGTCCAGGTTGGATTCGTCCACCGTCCGTACTGATGCGCCGCGGCCGGCTCGCCCGGCAGAAAATAGTGGCTCGCGGGCACGATCGGTGGAACCACGGCGTCGCCCCGGCTGAGCGACGCCTCGCGGTGATGCAACAGTCGCGCGAACGCGTCGTCGGCGTCGAAGCTCATGGCGCGCTGGCGACCGCACCCGCCGCTTGCGCTCGGCGAACCGCATCGACCTTGCCCAGGTAGGCGAGCAGGCGCGGGTCGTCGTCGGCCAGGTCGACGTCGGAACGCTCCAGGTGAGCCCACGCCGAAAGGCGGACAAGCTCCGGGCGTTTGGTCAGATGGTCGAACACGTCGCCGACGTAGCCCGGCAAGTCGTCGGGTTTCAGCGGAACGGCCGCGGCCGCCTCGGCGAGGGAGCGGGCCATGACGACTTCGAACAGTTGCTGCTTGTCGCCGAAGTAGGCGTAGATGCGCTCCTTGTTCGCGCCGGCGCGCTCGGCGATCCATTCACCCGCGCCCCGGCGATCCCGAACTCGGCGAACTCCGCGGTGGCAGCCTCGAGGATTCGATGGCGGGTGGCTCCGGCATCTCCCATACGAGCAGCATACAGGTGCCCAACCATCTGGTTGCATTGAGGCGCGACGCCGGACGGGCTGTCCTTCGCCAACGGAAACGCGATCGATCCGACCGGGCAATTCCTCGTCGTCGCCGATCAGTACCGCTATCGAATCGCTCGCCTCTGGCTGGCAGGCCCGCGGGTCGGCCAGGTGGACGACTTTGCCGTGAACCTGCCCGGTCTGCCCCATAACCTCCGGTTCGACGCCGAGCGGATCCTGTGGGTCGGCCTCTATCTCGGTCGCGACGCGACGCTGGATCGCGTCAGCCCA
>JBKKDW010000122.1:0-3241 GCA_046708025.1 Candidatus Limnocylindrales bacterium | reverse complement strand
GGGCTGTGGCGCGGCGTGATCTACGGGCTCGAGCCGCCGCTGGTGGTTCTGCTGGCCACCGGCCAGGCACCGCGCCTGGCCGAGGCGAACCCGTTCTACGCCGCGGCTCCGCCACCGCTCATCTTCATCGTGTGGTCCGTCGCCTGGATGGGGCTGGTCCTCGGCGCGGCCGCCTGGTGGTTCGAACGCCGCGACCTGTGACCGTCGCCTAACCGGGACCCACATAGCGGAAGCAGCCCGGCAGGTGATCGTCGACCAGGCCGATGCTCTGCATCAGGGCGTACACGATGGTCGAGCCAGCGAAGCGGAAGCCGCGCCGGCGCAGGCCCGTCGACAGGGCGTCGGAGGCGGGGGTGGATGCCGGAATGTCACCCGTCGTCGCGGTCGCCGGCAAGCGCCTCGGCGGCGGCGGGACCATCGTGGCCAGGTATCGGTCGAACGAACCGTGTTCGGCGACCACCGCCCGGAAGGCCGCGGCATTGCCGATCGTGGCGTCGATCTTGGCTCGGTTGCGCACGATCGCGGCGTCGGCCATGAGGCGCGCTCGATCGGCATCGTCGAAGGCGGCCACGACCGCCGGGTCGAATCCATGGAAGGCGGCCCGGAACGCCTCTCGCTTGTGCAGGATCGTCGACCAGGACAGGCCCGCCTGGAACGATTCGAGGGCAAATCGCTCGAACAGCTCGACGTCGTCGCGGACCGCCACGCCCCATTCGTCGTCGTGGTAGGCGACCATCAGGGCGTCGGGGACGGGTCGCTCGGCCCCCGCCCAGGCGCACCGGCCGCGTGTCTCGATCATGCCCGCACGATAGCGAGGTTCAGGGGATCGGCGCAGTGTTCAGCAGCGTGCTCCTGAGGCTTGGCTCCGTGCTCGGCCGTTGGGCGTTGAAGACGGCCCGGAAGATTTCCCCCGAAACGCGCCTGGTGCCGGCCGAGCCGACCAGGGTCACGCTGACCAGCCGCCCGGAGACCCCGCGGTCACCCAGATCGAGGGTGAGCAGGTCGCCCACGTTCGTTCGTGGGTCGGCGGCGAACCAGGCGGACAGCTGGGAGCGGGCGTAGGTCCGCGTCGACCACGTCGCGTATGGCGCGCTCGCATCGTAGGGCGTCCCGTCGGCGGATCGATCGCTCGCACCGCGCAGGTAGCCCGTCGGCCTGGCGACGCGCCTGCCCGTCGCGCTGGTGAAGACGTTCTCGTTGGATTCGGTTGCACCGCCGCCGGTCGAGTGGAAGAGGGCATTGGCGATCGCCGTCCCGCTCATCAGGACCACGCCCGCCGTGGCCCCTATTGCCGCGTTGGTCGAGGGCTTCTCGGCCAGGACACCGCGGTAGATCTGCGAGGACGAGTTGTCCGGCACATCGAAGTAGGAGACCGTTGGCCGCAGTCGGCGTGCCGCATACGATCGAGCGGCAATGGCCTGGGCCTGGAGGGCCGCCGCTGGCCAGGTCGACGGCATCTCGACCGGGACGACGCCGGGGAGGTACTGCTCGAGGCTCACGTCATTGACGACCGACACCCGCGTTGCCGCGTGGACGATGACCCGGATGGCCCCGCGATACAGGTCGTAGCGGGTCGCCTTGGAGTGGAGCTGGATTCGACTGTCCTCGGTCGCCCCACGGATGATGAGGTCGGCCGGTGCCGAGCCGTCGAACAGGACGGCGCCATCCGTTGCGTCGACCAGGACCCGCCAGCCGGCGGCGGTCGGAGTCAGGCGCAGCCGCGCATCCGGCGGGAAGACGGCCGCAATTCCATCGACCGCCCACGGCGCGACCCGACCGTAGACGACCAACGGGCGGGTCTCGGTTGGCGCCCATTTCGAGAGCACGAGGACGCGGATCCGGGTCGCCGCGTCGAGGGCGCCAAGGGTCGTGCCCTGGTAGTAGTGGGCGAGGATGGCCGTCGCGTCAGCTCCGGCAAGGGCACGACCTCGCGCACCGTACTGGGACATCCCCACACCGTGTCCATATCCCCGCCCATGGAAGGTGACAAGGTCGCCCAGGACGGTGGGACCGGCCGGCAGGGCGGTTGGAGCGGGGACGGCGGGGGTTTCCGCCAGGGCCGTGCCGGGAGCTGCACCAGTGGTGACGACCGCCACCACGAGCAGGCCAGCAAGCGACGCGATCAGGCGAGCGCGCGGCGCCGGGCGGCTGTCATCATCGGTTCGATCGTGGGCGGGCATGGCCCCTCGTGCTGGCATCGAACCCGAGGATGGCTGGTGCAGCCGGTCGATGGCATGACCCGAGTGGGTCATCCGCCGTTCAGCCGAACGGCCCATGGCGAGGGTACGCTTGCCATATGAACGCGCGTTGCTTCCTGGGACACGGGGCGAGCGGCACGTCGGCGAGCATGGCGCCGTTCGTCGCGGGTCTGCGGGCGCGCGGGATCGACGCCACCGCCATCGATCTGCCCCGCCGGAGGGCCGAGGACGCCATACCGGCGTTCCATCTTGTCGTTCCATCGGCGCCCGACGTTGCTGTCGGCGGGCACTCCTATGGCGGACGCGTGGCCAGTCTCGCCGCGGCCGAACCCGATGCGCCGTACGTCGGCCTGGTGCTGTTCAGCTACCCACTCCACCCGCCCGGTTCGCCCGAGCGGACCGACGCCCGGATCGCCCACTGGCCGGCCATCCGCTGTCCCGTCCTGCTGCTGTCGGGAGAATCCGATCCGTTCGCCCGGATCGAACTGCTGCGGTCGGTGGTGGAGCGGCTGGCCCGCGCCGAATTGGTGACCTACCCGCGCCTCGGCCACACGCTCAAGCCGGTACTCGACGATGCACTGGATCGCGCCGCGGCGTTCCTCGCGGGACTGACCCGCGCCGGCGACTGACCTCTGGGGCAGTGGTCGGGCCGATGTTCGGCCGGCTGCCGGATCCCGAAGGACGAGGCCGCCGCCCAGCACGCTGGGCTCAGGACGCACCTATCCACCCGGTGACTCATCGGGGCCGGCCGATAGCGACTCGAAGGCGTTCTCCGTGCCGCGGCCGGCGGGCTGAGCACGATCCGTCTCGGGCGAGGCCGACTGATGCCTGGTTCGAGCTACCGAAAGGCTCCGTTGAGTCGCATAGCGAATACTTGAGGGGTCGCCCGACGGCCGAGAGATCCCGAAGGTCCCGCTGATGGCGTCCAGATACGTCCGGGACACTCGGGGTCTGGGCGCGTGGTGAGACGAACGCGGGCCTGACAAGGTGAACGAGAGCCCCCGCTACGCTGGTGGTGTCAGCAAACAGCAGCGGAGGCTCTC
>JBKKDW010000121.1:0-3685 GCA_046708025.1 Candidatus Limnocylindrales bacterium | reverse complement strand
GAGGATCTCGCCGCCGCCGCCGAGGAGACGTCGTCCGCGATCAACGAGACCGCGGCGTCGATCGAGGAGGTGTCGGCGATGGCCGAGAGTCTCGCCAGCTCGGTCGAGCAGAACGCGACCTCGACCGAGCAGCTGGCGCGGTCGGTGCAGACGATCGCGCAGAGCGGCCAGCAGATCAGCGACCTGGCGGCCACTGCCGCCACCAGCGCCACCCAGTTGGACCGCTCCGCTCAATCGGTCGCCAACCTCGCTCAGCAGGCCGACGAGGCCACCAAGCGGATGGCGCGGGACGCCGAGGACGGCGGCGCGCGCATCCAGAAGTCGATTCACGGGTTCGGTCGCGTGCGCGAGTCGATGAGCAAGTCGGGCACCGTGATCCGCGACATGGGCAAGCGCGCCAACGAGATCGGCGGCATCGTCGACACCATCAACCTGATCGCGGAGCGCACCAATCTGTTGTCGCTCAACGCCTCGATCGAGGCGGCGCGCGCCGGCGACGCCGGCCGTGGCTTCGCCGTGGTGGCCGAGGAGATCCGCAACCTGGCCGACCGCGCCGCCAAAGCCACCGCCGACATCGCGACCATCATCAAAGGACTTCAGGAGGTGGCGCAGGAGGCGGTGTCCGCCTCCAACGACGGACTGCGGACCGCGGACGACAGCAGCGCCCTGGCGGAAGAGGGTCTCGGCGGCCTGCAGAAGATCCTCGCTGGCGTGACCGAGGCGACCTCGGTGGTGGGCCAGATCGCGCGCGCCACCGACGAGCAGCGCGGCGCGGCGCGCACCGTGGTCGGCGCGATCTCGACCACCGCCGAGCAGGCGAAGATGATGGCTCAGGCGACCACCGAGCAGCGCAGCGCCGTGAACGGCCTGGTCCAGGGCAATGTCGCGATGCGCAAGACCGCTCAGGAGTTCAAGAAGGCGATGGCGGAGCAGGGCCGCGCCGCGCGCGACATCCTCAGGGCCGCCCACAGCACCAAGGACCTCTCCGCCCAGGTTCGCAGGGCGACCGCGGAGCAGGCCAAGGCGGCAGGGCAGATCGGGCAGGCGGCGGACTCCATGCGTCGATCCGCGCTCGGCACGGCGCGGGCGCTCGCCGAGCAGAGCACGGCGGGCGAGCAGATCTCGAAGTCGGCCGAGGGCCTGGTCCGGATGATCGCCACCGTCAACACCGGCATGGCCGAGCAGAGCACCGCGATGGCGCAGATAGCCCGGTCGTCCGAGAGCATGAAGGTGCAGGCAGATCAGGCCGCCAGGGCGCTCACGGAGCAGGTGCGGGCGGTGAACGACATGTCCGGAGCCGCCGAGAACACCGCCAAACAGATCAAGCTCATCACCCACTCCAACCGCGAGCACTCGACGGCGGCGACCGGGCTCCTGGCCTCGCTGAAGCAGATCCGCGAGATCACCGACCGCAACGCGCACGGCGTCAGGGAAACGCGCGGCGGCACCGAGGACCTGCTGCAGCGCGCGGAAGCGCTGCTGGCGCTCACCGAGGGACGCGCGGCTCGCCACGGTCGCGGCAACGGCGGCGCGCCACGGGCCAACGGTGGCCGATAGGCACGCCGGCGAATCCAGCTCCGGGGATCTCGCCGGCGCGCACGAACGGTCCGTCGGGGTCTTCACGACGGACAGCGCGCTCGAGGTGCGGACCTGGGACGCTTGGATGGCCGGCGTGACCGGGATCCCCTCCGACGCCGCCTGCGGGCGTCCGCTCGCGGAGCTGATTCCCGATCTCTCCGGGCGAGGGCTCCTGGCGCCGTTCGAGCAGGTGCTGTCGAACGGGTCGGTCGAGATTCTCGCCCCCGCGTTTCACCGGTATCTGGTCGACTGCCCTCCCCTCGAGGCGTCCTCCACCCTCGATCGGATGCAACAGCGCGTCACCATCGGGCCGCTGCGCGAGAACGGCCGGGTGGTAGGAACGATGGTCGCGATCGAGGACGTCACCGCGCGGGTCGAGCGGGAGCGCCAGCTCGCCGCGGACCTCCGCAGCGCCGATCCCGAGGCCCGGCTGCGGGCCGCGGCACAGTTGGCCGAGCTCGAGCCGATCGAGGGAGCCGATCCGCTGCTCGGCCTGATCGGTGACGACAACTGGAGAGTGCGCCGCATCGCGGTCAAGGCGCTCGGCCGCAGGAACACCGTGGAAGTGATCGCGACGGCGCTGCGCGCGTTGCGCGACGATCACCGGGACTTCAGCGTCCTGAGCAGCGCGATCGAGCTCTTGGCGGCGACCGACGTCGACGTGGTTTCGCCTCTACTCGAGCTGCTGCTCAACCCCGATGCCGATCTCCGCCTGCAGGCCGCCCTCGCCCTCGGCGACCGCGGCGATGCGCGGGCGGTGCCGGCGCTGATCGATTGTCTCGCCGATCCCGACGAGAACCTGCGGTTCCACGCCATCGAGGCGCTGGGAAAGCTCAGAGCGGTCGAGGCGGTCGACGCTCTGACCGCGATCGCCGAGGGCGGCGACTTCTTCCTCGCCTTTCCGGCTCTGGCGGCGCTGGCTCTGATCGGCGATTCGAGCGCCGCTCCGCGCCTGGCGCCTCTCCTCGCGGACGAGCTGCTGCGCGGCGCGGTGGCCAACGCGCTCGGCCGCATCGGCGACGAGGACGCGGCGGTGCCGCTCACGCGACTCCTGAACGAAGCGACGGCGCCGTCGGAGGTGGTGGCGGACGCCCTGGCCAATGTCTACGAGCGCTGTCAGGCGCGCTATCAGGACGGCGACCACATCGCGCACCTGGTGCGGCGGGCGATCTCGCCGACGGGAACACAGAACCTGCTCGACGCCGTCCAGACCGCTGCCGGCGATCAGCTGCGCTCGATCGCCAAGGTCCTGGGTTGGCTCGAGGGGGCGGCGGTCGAACGGGCGTTGACCAGGCTCCTGGGCAATCCCTCGGTGCGCGCCAAGGTGGTGGAGTACCTGGTGCGTCACGGCGAGCGCGTGGTCGATCTGCTGATCGAGCAGCTCGGCGCCGAGGACCTCGACACCCGTCTGGCCGCCGTGGTGGGCCTGGGGCGCATCGGCGACCGGCGCGCCACGGAGGCGCTGCTCGACCTCCTCGCCGCCGACTCCGCGGTGACGCTGGCGGTCGCGGGAGCGCTGGCGCGGATCGGGGACGCGCGCGCCTTCGAGGGACTGCTGGGCGTGGTGGGTCATCCCGATTCCGCGGTTCGCCAGGCGGCCGTGGGCGCGCTCAATTCCATCGGCCACCCCGAGATGGCGTACCGCGTCGCACCGCTGCTCCACGATCCCGACCCCTGCGTGCGCGAGTCCGCGGTCAGGATCGCCGGCTACTTCGGGTATCGCGAGTGCGCCGACGACCTCGTCGCCTGCTGCTACGACCGCGACCCGGCGGTAAGGCGCGCGGCGATCGAGCATCTGCCCTTCCTCGAGGATCCGCGAGCGGTGCCGCTGCTGCTCGCGGCCCTGCTCCATCCCGAGCCGGCGACGCGGAGCGCGGCGGCGCAGGCGCTGGCGCGCGTCGAGGACGGGCGGATCCTCGAGCCGTTGCTCCAGGCGATGTCGGATTCCGATTCGTGGGTCCGGTACTTCGCGGCGCGAGCGCTCGGCGAGCAGCGTCACGGAGCGGCCATCACGGGCCTGACCCGACTCATCCGGGACGATGGAGCGGGCCACGTCCGCTTGGCTGCGGTCGATGCGCTCGGCCGCATCGGAAGCGCCGAGACGGTT
>JBKKDW010000120.1:0-6280 GCA_046708025.1 Candidatus Limnocylindrales bacterium | reverse complement strand
CCCCACGCCTGGCCGGCGCACCGCCCGCCGCCGCGGCGGCCACCGGTCTGCCGCCCCCACCCGGCGGCCCAGTTCCCGCCGGTCTCGTCCCGGGACTCGAGGCCGCCCGGGCCGACATCCCCACGATCTACGCCGACGGCTGCCATCTCCCGCAGTCGGCCGTCACCCCCGGCGAATGCGTGTTCGGCGACCCGGACGCCTCGACCGCGGTCGTCCTGTTCGGCGACTCGCACGCGGCACAGTGGTTCCCGGCCCTGGCGCGACTCGCCATCGAGCGGCACTGGCGACTCGTCTCGCTCACCAAGAGTGGCTGCACGCCGGCTTCTATCACCGTCTGGAACTCCAGGTTGAAGCGGGCGGACACCGAGTGCGACGAGTGGCGGGAGCGGGTCATGGAACGGGTCGCCGCGGAACGCGCGGACCTGGTGATCGTCGCCGGCAGCCATCCGTATCCGTCGGCCGCGAGCGGCGGACCGGCCGCGCCGGACGGTAACCAGGCCCTCGCGGCCGGCCTGCGGGACACGCTTGATCGCCTGGTTCCGCTCGCTGGGGCGGTCGCGCTGATCGGCGACACCCCCAAGTTCGACCTCGATCCGCCCGACTGCCTCGCGGCGCACCTCGACGAGACTCTCGCCTGCACGGCGCCGCGGGCGGAGATGCTCGACGTGGCCTGGCTGAGGACGGAGGCGACCATGGCGGGCCTGAGCGGCGCCACCTTTGTCGACCCGACCGACTGGGCCTGTCCGACCGACCCGTGCCCCACCGTCATCGGGCGCTACCTGGTCTACCGCGACCACCACCACCTGGCGACCCCGTACGTGACCGCGCTGCGAGATCGGCTGGCGGCGGCGCTGCCCGACCCGAGCGCGCCGTGATCCCCGGGCGCCCGTGACCGTGGCCTCGGTCGGACTTCGAGTACCATACGCTGCCCGCCATACGCTGGCGCCATCCCGCCACGCCAACAGGGAACTGCTCAGCCCATGACCTTCAAAGCCCGGCCCGTCGTGAAGCGCGCCCAGCGCCCCGCGTGGGAAGGCCAGAACCGTCGGAATTTCTATCTCAACATCGGCTTCGGCCTGGTAGTCATCGCCGCCGTGCTTATCCTGGTCATCGCGGGCGCCTTCAGCTGGTACGACGAACACCTGTCGTCAGTCGGCAGCGTCAACGGCCAGGCGATCACCAAGGACGACTTCCGGGATCGCTACCAGATCGAATCGTGGCGGGTTGACGAGGCCGAGCGTCGGATCCGGACAGCCGTCGCAGCAGGCCGCTTCAGCGAGGCGGATGCGCAGGCCCAGCTCGAGTCGCTCTCCAACGCCCGAAACCAGCTGCCGGCGATCGCGCTCGAGCGGATCATCGATTCCAGGCTCCAGGCGACCCTGGCCGCCGAGGAGGGGATCAGCGCAACGCCCGGGGATGTCGACGCACAGCTCCTGGAGGAGGCCACCACGCCCGAGCAGCGCCACGCCTGGGTGATCGAGCTGGCGCCGGAAGTCGAGCCGGGCGCTGTCGGCCCCAGCCCTGAGCAAATGGCCGCGGCCAGAAAGGCCGCCGAGGCCGCCCTGAAGCGAATCCAGGACGGTGAGGCCTGGGAGGACGTGGCCACGGCCGTTTCAACCGACGCGGTGACGGCCCCGCAGTCGGGCGACCTCGGCTGGGTCCAGCAGGATGACAGCCAGCTCGACGAGCCGTACCTGACGACCATCTTCGCGTCTGAGCTGAACACCCCGACCACGGTGATCGAGGGCGAAGACGGGACCTTCCGGATCGGGCGGGTGACCGAGATCGCGGCCGAAACGGTCGACGAGGTCTACCAGGCCAAGCTGACCAACGACGGCATCGACCTGGCCAAATACCGGGCGGTCGCCCAGGCGGACGTCATCCACAAGAGGCTCCAGGACAAGATCGTCGCCCAGGTAACGGGGCCCGGTCCGCAGCGCCAGGCGCAGCAGATCTACATCCGGCAGGCGGACGAAGGGCTCGGCCCGGACGCGATCAAGGTACGCCACATCCTGTACGCACCCAACGGCGATCCATCGGGCGCGGCCACCCTCGACTCGGCGGATCCGGCCTGGACGGCGGCCGAGCAACTGGCGACTGTCGCCTACCTCAAGCTCGTGGAGGACCCTGGGCTGTTCGACTCCACCGCCCGGTCCGAGAGCGACGAGGGCAGTGCCCGGGGCGCGACCGGGACCGGCGGCAAGCTCCCCTACTTCGACGGGGAAAGCGCCATTGATGAAGCGTTCAAGGCCGCGATCACGGCCACTGATCTCAAGGCCGGCGACCTCCTGGAGCCGGTCAAGTCGTCGTTCGGCTGGCACGTCATCGAGGTGATGTACACGCCGCCCGATCTCGATCGGATGAACGTGCTGAAGGCGCTGGCCGATGCGGACGAGGACTTTGCCGCGCTCGCCCGGGACAACTCGGAGGCGGACTCGGCAGGCGCCGGCGGTGACCTCGGCTGGGTCGCGCGGGGCCAGCTGGGGACCAGCCTGATCGACGCCATCTTCGCCACGGAGATCGGCGCGGTCTCGGCCGTCGTCACCGTCGCGGACGACGGACTGTACCTTTTCAACGTGCTCGACGAGGAGGTCCGGACACCCGAGGGCCGCCAGCTCGAGGACCTCCGCTCGACCGCGTTCGCCAGTTGGTACGAGGTCAAGAAGGACGCGGCCGAGATCGTGCGTGACGAGGCCATCGCGGGCAGCCTCACCTAGCCTGGAGGACGCCGGTGTTCGACGCGCTCGTCGCCGAGGCGCGGCTTCGCTGGGGCTTCGAGCCGGCCCATGGGCTCCAGATGATCGCTGCCGAACGACTGCTGGCCAGCCCGCTGGAGGCGTCCCGACCGGTCCTCATCGTGCCGCTGTCAGCCCTGCGGGCGGGCACGCCGGCAGCGGACCCGACCGAACCCCTGCCCGGGCGAGGCGGTCCGCGCTCGGCTGATCCGCTGAGCCTGCTGCGCCGCCTCTATCCGGCCGATCACCCGGTCGGTCGGTTCGGCGCCGCCGACGGCGCGACCGTCGGATCGCTCGAGCCTGACGCGCTGGGCGGCCCGATCTATCTCGCACCGGTCGCGCCCGAGCTGGCGGCCGCCGGACCCTGGGCGCTGCCCTGGATCGCGGACCGGCTGCGCCGTCCGGACGGCTGTCCGTGGGACCGCGAGCAGACCCACAACTCACTGCGCAAGCACCTGCTCGAGGAGGCCTACGAGGTCTACGACGCGCTGGAGGGCGGGGCGACCATGGCGTTGGCCTGCGAACTGGGCGACCTGTGGCTGCAGATCGTGCTGCACGCCCAGCTGGCCGCCGAAGCGGGCGTCTTCGACCTGGCCGACGTCCAGGCCGCCATCGCGTCGAAGATCGTGCGCCGCCATCCCCACGTCTTCGCTGACGCACAGGCGCGGACCGCGGCCGACGTGAACCGCCAGTGGGAACGAATTAAGGGAGACGAGCGTGCTGCGGCGGCCGACGAGGTCGGCTCGGACGCCCCACCGGCGAGCGCCCTGGACGGAATCAGCCGGTCCATGCCGGCCCTCGCGGCCAGCCAGGAGATGCAGGAGCGTGCGGCCAGCCTGGGCTATGACTGGCCATCGATCGAGGGCGTCCTGGACAAGGTCGCCGAGGAGGCCGACGAGCTCCGGCGGGCGGCCAGCGACGCCGAGCGGAGCGAGGAATTCGGCGACCTGCTGTTCGTGCTGGTCAACGTCGCGCGCCGGCGCGGCATCGAAGCCGAGGCCGCCGTGCGCGCCGCCAACGACAAGTTCCGGCGCCGGTGCGCCCGCGCCGAACGAGGCGCCGCGGCGCGCGGGGTACCGCTACGCGACCTCGATGTAGCCGCGCTCGACGCACTGTGGGATGCTGCCAAAGCTGAGGAGAACATGACATGACCATCGGCAACCGGCCACCCACGGTGCGCGTCGACGGCCGCGCCGCCAGCGAGCTGCGACCCGTCAGCTTCACCTTGGGCGTCCAGAAATGGGCGGAAGGCTCGTGCCGGATTCGCGTCGGCGATACGGAGGTCCTGTGCGCCGCCACGATCGTCGATCGCGTCCCGCCGCACCTGCGCGGTAAGGGCACCGGCTGGGTCACCGCCGAGTACTCGATGCTGCCGCGGGCGACCTCGGAGCGGACCGATCGCGAGTCGGTCAAGGGCCGGATCGGCGGGCGAACCCACGAGATCCAGCGCCTGATCGGCCGCTCACTGCGCGGCGTGGTGGACCTTGCCCGCCTGGGCGAGCGCACGATCACGATCGACTGCGACGTGCTCCAGGCGGACGGTGGGACCCGGACGGCCTCGATCACCGGCGGCTACGTTGCCCTCGCCGCGGCCCTGATCACGTACGGCATGGAGCGCCACCTGGTGGCCAAGGTCGCCGCCGTCTCGGTCGGCCTGGTCAACGGGTTGCCCTACCTGGACCTCGACTACTCCGAGGATTCGCGCGCCGACGTCGACTTCAACGTAGTCGGCACGGACGCTGGCGCGTACGTCGAGCTGCAGGGCACCGCGGAAGGGGCGCCGTTCGACCGGACGGCCGCCAATGGCCTGCTGGACCTGGCCGACGCCGGGCTCGGCCGCCTTTTCGAGGCGCAGGCGGCGATCCGCGCCAGCGTCCGGCGGTGAGCCGCCGACGACTCCTGGTCGCCACCCGCTCGATTCACAAGCTGCGAGAACTGCACGAGCTGCTCGATCTGGCCCACACGGACCTGGTCTCGCTCGACGACCTGGGCATCTCCGACGAGCCGGTCGAAGACGGCGCGACATTCGAGACCAACGCGGCGATCAAGGCCCGTTTTGGAGCCCGGATCGGGGGCCTGCCCACGTTGGCCGACGATTCGGGCCTGGAGGTGGCTGCCCTTGGCGGCGGCCCCGGCGTCCGAACGCGACGGTACGCCGGCGAGAACGCCACCGATGTCGACAACAACGCCCGGTTGCTGGAGGCCCTCGACGGGCTGTCGGCGACCCAGCGGCAGGCCCGCTATGTCTGCGTCCTGGCCCTGGCCCTGCCCAATGCGGCCGGCCGGCGCGGTGGGCTGCCGCTGATCCTGACGCGCGGCACCTGTCGCGGGCGGATCGCCACCGAATCGCGGGGACGGGGCGGATTCGGCTACGACCCGATCTTCGAGCCTGCTTCGGAGCCGCCGGGCGGTCGGACGCTGGGGCTGTGGAGCGCCGAGGAGAAGCATGCCATCTCGCACCGGGCCAGGGCCGCCCGGCGGATGGCGCCCAGGCTCACCCAGCTCGGCTTCTGACAAGCGCCTTGGCCGCCCGCGGCGACTCTCGGCTGCGCGGCCTATGATCGGTTCGTTCCGATCGAGGCACGGCGACGAGCCCGCTGGGCTGGTGCTCAGCCGCGCGATCCGGCTCGCGTCAGGACCTCCAACCTCATGGGGAGCGGCCGATCAGCATTCGCAGCCCAGTCCGCAGTCAGGTTGACGCCTCGGAGCCGATCGTCGACGAGCTCTTCAGTGTCGAGCGCCTGGAGCAGCACGGCGAGTCGCTTGCGGCAGCGCAGGCGATCACCAGGCAGCCCCGCGCCGGCCGCCCGATCCGGCGGCGGGTAGCGGACAACGGGCGCGTCCTGCTCGAGGCCTATCGCGTGCTGGCCGAGGCGATCAAGGACGAACGATCGATCACGCCAGCCGCGGAGTGGCTCGTCGACAACTTCCACATCGCCGAGGAGCAGGTGCGCGAGATCCGCGACGATCTGCCGACGGGCTATTATCGCGAACTGCCCAAGCTCGCCGGGGGCCATCTCGAGGGATACCCGCGAGTCCTCGGCGTCGCCTGGGCCTACATTGCCCACACCGACAGCCGCTTTGACCCGGAGAGCCTGCGGCGCCTGGTCATGGCCTACCAGCGAGTAGAGCCACTCACCATTGGCGAGCTGTGGGCGATCGCGATCAGCCTGCGGATCCTGCTGGTCGAGAACCTGCGCCGCCTGGCCGAGCAGATCGTGCGCAGCCGCGCCGCGCGCCAGCGCGCGGACGAGCTCGCCGACAGCCTGCTCGGTCTGGGCAAGGAGAGCCCGGAGACCGCCGCTGCCTCGCTTCGACGGCTCTCGCGCCTGGCGTTGCCGACCGCCGCCAAGGTCCAGCTCTTCCAGCGGCTGCGTGATCAGGACCCAGCCGTGACGCCCGCCCTGGGCTGGCTGGAGGAGCTCCTTGTCGCCCAGGGCACCACGGCCGAAGAGACCGTCCGCCTGGAGCACCAGCGCCAGGCGTCAATGAACGTGACCGTCCGAAACGTGATCACGAGCATGCGTCTGATCACCTGGTTCGAT
>JBKKDW010000119.1:0-4156 GCA_046708025.1 Candidatus Limnocylindrales bacterium | reverse complement strand
GAATAGCCTCCACCGCCGGGCCAGTACGCAGGCCAGGACTCCACCGCGAGAATCGGCATCTGGACGAGGATCGCTCTGATGACCCACCGCAGCCGCGTCGCGCCCCGACTCGGAGCTAGCGAAGGCGGCGCCGACGGCCATCAGAACAGGAGACCCTCGGTAACAAACGTCACGAAGATCAGACAGACGCGGACGGTGTTTCGATTTCGCGACCCGAGAGCCGATGCGTAAGTGCCTCTCTCCTATCTGGACCTCGAAGCACGTCCGTCTGCCAGGTCCCGGCGGCGATGACCGACATGTCGGTGGCCGGGTCGCCGCTCGTGGTCGACCCGGCGCTGATCCGTCTGTCGGTCGGCGTCGAGGGTGTCGATGACCTCGTCGCCGACCTTCGCCAGGCCCTCGACGGCCGGTAGGCCGCCGACCCAAGGTCACATTCGGTCGTCCGCGATCCCCGCGAGATACAGCATCAGCTCGAACCGCTCCTGCTCGGACCGCGACTCGTCGAGGATCGCGATCGTGAGCAGCAGGTCGTCGCCCTTCTGGATGAAGAAGGTGAGCTGCTGGGAGTTGTACAGCGCGCGGTCGCCGATCCCGCTCACCGCGGTCGAATTGGCGTCCGCGGCCATCGCGTCGAACGCGAACGAGCCGAAGCCCGCCGACAGGTTCAAGACCAGGAACGGGGCCCCATCGAGCTGGTAGTCGCAGGTGTCCGGCGGACCGGCGAAGAACCGCTGGGTCACGCCTGAGACCTCGAAGGCGGTCTCGATCTCTGCGAGCGTCAGGAGGCTACAGACGTCGCCTCCACCGCCGCCACCCGTGGACGGATCCGTGGCCGCGGGCGGGGTCTCGACCGGGGGTTGGGTCACGGTCCCACCGCCGCCGCCCGGGTCGACCGTGGCGCCACCGCCGCCACCGGGGTTGGCCGTCCCGGTGGGCGTTCCGCCGCACGCCGCGACCAGGACCAGCGATCCGATGAGCAGCGCGATCGGCTGCCTCGATGCCTGCATGTCGTTCTCCCTCGAATACCGGTGGCGGGCCAGATGACTCCACCGACCCTCGCCGCCGACGATAGCATCGGACACGCGGCCCCTCCACGTCATCGTGCAGTTGCACCAACCTCGCCCGGGCGCGGGCTCGGTCAGGAGGTTTGATCCCTCGCTGATCCTCGGCAGTCGCGATCGGGAACGCCGCTGGATCGGCCAGCGCGCCTGCGGCGTACGTCGCGTGCTAGAACGATTCGATCGTTGAGCACGCGTTTACGACGCATCCGTACAAGTCGCGCTGCTGATGGTAGCGGTCGAATCCACCCGTGTCCGAACCGAGTCGGGCGAAGAGGTCGCGGAACGCGTCATCGAATTCCGCGCACGCCTGAAAGCGATACGCGACGGCATTCCATGCGAGGCCGAACTGACGCCAGGTCTCGCCTAGCGCCGTTTCAGCCAGAGGCGCCAGCCGAGCATGCGTAACTTCGTGTATGGACCCTGCGGGAAGCCTGTGGCGGGCTCAAACCCGATCGAGTCAAATAGCGGCATGTCCTGGTTACGGCCCCGGACTCGCCGGCCGAGGCGCTGCCTTCCGCGACAGGTCTAGCCCTATCGGGCTGGACAAGATCCGCTCGATCGATTCGGCGAGCCGGAAGTCGCGCTCGGTGATACCACCCGACGCGTGTGTCCAGAGCGTCAGCGTCACCACGTTCCAGTGGATCGCAACGTCAGGATGATGGTTCTGCGCGTCGGCCGGATCCGCGATGCACGTAACCAGCTCGAGAGCCGATCGGAAGTCGCGCGTTTGGAACGTCCGGATCAGTCGACCATCGGCGAGCCGCCAGATGGGCAGCTCGGCGAGGCGGCTTGCGATCTGAGCGTTCGAGAGGAGGGGAGCCGCGGGCATGGGCGGATCCTAGCGCGCGCTGCCGATGAGCAGGGCGAGCGGCCCCCGGGCCTTGCTGGACGTGGACGCCGTGGTTTCTCCTTGGTCGCCGCCGTTGCGCCCCTCCCCACGGACACGACACGATGTCCGCATAGCGCAGCGCCCGTGCCATCCAACCTGACGCGCCCGCCGACTATCCTGCACGAAGCCCCGACACCGCCGCTGTCCTGAGGGAGACTCGTGCCACCGGTAGTCATCGACAACCCGATCCTCAACTCGCCGTTCGCCGAGCCGGGGCGCCACTTCCGGTTCGACGACGACGGGACCACGAACGAGATCGCCGAAGGTCGACGCCGAATCTCGTACTTCATCCCGATCCCGAAGCCCACGACGACGGGCGGCGCTCGGCTCAGCCTGCCTGGCGACTGGGTCGTCGAGCGGATATGACGACCGACAGAAAGGGCGGCGATCTGTTCGTCGTCGACAACAGCGACCCGGGCTGGACCGGTCTCCGGTACCTGCAAGAGTGGTGTGAGCTGGCGAGCAGCTTCGACATCGCGACGGGCTTCTTTGAGGTTGGCTCGCTCCTGGCTCTGGACTACAAGTGGCAGCAGCTCAACAAGATCCGGATTCTCATGGGCGGCGATATAACGCCCAGCACAAAGAAAGTGGTCCTAGAGGGAGTTCGAGACCGGGCAGAGCGCGTTCTCGACGACGGCCTCGAGGCCGACAAGGACGCGAACCCGTTCCTCAACGGTGTCCCCGCGATTGTCGATGCCCTCCGGACTGGCCAGATCGAGTGTCGCGTCTACAACCATGCGAAGTTCCATGCGAAGGCCTACATCACCCACGCGAAGCTCGAGGTCGTCGGTGCGAAGGCGCTCGTCGGTTCGAGCAACTTCACTCGCCCCGGCCTCACCGAGAACGTTGAGCTGAACATCCAGGTACAGAGTCCAGGCGACGTCGCTCAGCTCCAGGACTGGTTCGACGACCACTGGGCGAAGGCTGTGGACGTGAGCGAGGACGTCTTGGGCGTCATCGAGCGGCACACGAGGGCGTACACCCCGTTCGATGTGTACGCGAAGGCGCTGCAGGAGTTCTTTCGCGGGCACGAACTCTCGGCGACCGAGTGGGATGAGACTCGATCGAAGATGTTCCCGGCGCTTGACCGCTACCAGAAGGAAGCGTACTGGGCGCTGATGAAGATCGGCCGTCAGCACGGCGGGGCCTTCCTGTGCGACGGCGTGGGTCCCGGCAAGACGTTCGTCGGGCTGATGCTCATCGAGCGCCTCGTTCTCCATGAGGGCAAACGCGTCGTTCTGTTCGCGCCGAAGGGGGCGAGGGAGAGCGTCTGGGAGCCACATCTCAAGGAGTGGCTGTCGCATATCGGGGGCGGCGCGGACTTCAGCAACCTCGCCGTGTTCAACCACACGGATCTCAACCGTGGCGGCGAGTTCCCCGAGCGATTTCGGCGGATCGCCGAGCGGGCCGACGCTGTGGTCATCGACGAGGCGCACCACTTCCGCAACCCAGGTCGAAAGGGCGAACCGGTCGGTGGGGTCGTGCCGTCGAGGTATCGGAAGCTGTTCGAGCTGCTCGACGGGTCGGTCCGGCCCAAGACCTTGTACATGCTCACCGCCACGCCGATCAACAACCGCCTGAGCGACTTCCGACATATGGCCGAGCTGTTCACACGGCGGGACGAGGCGTACTTCGCCCGAACGCTCGGCGTGAACAACCTCACCGCCTACTTCAACAACATGGAGAAGGAGTTCCGGAAGTCCGTCGATATCGAGACCGACGATGTCTCCGAACATGCGACAGAAGCCCAGCAGCTCCCAACGACGGACGGGGCCTTCCAGCAGCTCATCGTTCAGAGGAGCAGAACGTACGCCAGGGAGAGCCAGATCAGGGAGACCGGGACCACCGCGGTCTTCCCCGATCGAAAGCCGCCCCAGGTCGCGGAGTACTCCATCCGCAAGACCTACGGGCAACTCCTCGATCAGTTCGAGAAGGCATTCGAGCGAAAGAACCCGCTGTTCACCCTGGCCATCTACTACCCGTTGGCCTGGTACAAGGGCGACGACAAGAGCATTGATCCGCTCGACGAAGGTCGCCAGCAGCAGGTCGTCGGCCTGATCAGAACCCAGTTCCTCAAACGGTTCGAGAGCTCCGTCTCCGCCTTCGGACTCTCCTGCGACCGGCTGCTGACCAAGTTGCTCGCGTTCCTCCAGGTGCATAGCGAGTCAGACGCCGAGAAGAAGCGCCTCGAGCGATGGAAGACCCA
>JBKKDW010000118.1:0-3211 GCA_046708025.1 Candidatus Limnocylindrales bacterium | reverse complement strand
CCTGAGCACAACGTTGGCGATCGTCTGGTTGTCGTTACTGTCAACGAGGACGTCAAACTTGGTCGCGCCACCCGCGCTGACGGGTGTCGGTTTGCTGACGGTCACGCTGAAGTCCCGTGAATTCGCCGCCTGGACGGTGCCACCGAGCACGGACAGTGCCAGCACCGACGCACTGACGATTGCCGCCACTCTTGGCCAAGTCCGCACTCGGCTCTTCCCCTCGATTGCGCGCATATAGTTCTCCCTCATTCCGATCCCCCCCATCGGACCGGAATCGCTGTGACGGACGTAGTACGAAAGTCCTGTCGGTGGAGCGTGCGTCAGGCTCAGGTCGGTGTCAAGTCAACCTTTTGACAGCGGTGCGTTGACGCACCGCACACACGGTCAGCCGCGGGGAATCGGGCGCATCGGGTAGACCCCGATGACGATCGGCGAGCGGGGATCGAGCGACAGCTCGAAGCCGATCTCGCCGGTCCGCAGGAGGTCTCCCAGCAAACGCCCTTCGTGCGCGGGCAGGCCCACGTAGATCCAGCCCGCATTGACCCGTACGGGCGTGACGTCATCGTCGTCGCCGTTGATCCCGAACCGACGGCGAAGCTCGTGCATCGGAACGTACGGACGGCTCTTGATGAACCGCCGCAACTGCGGGGAGGTGCATTGGCCCATTCGGTCCCCGTTCGCCTGCTGGGCCGGCCCCCCCGATGCCCAGGGCCCGGGATGGGCCGCGGGAGCGGTCGGGTACGTCGCTTCCGCACCACCAACGTCGCCCGAAGTCCGCGGCGACGCGACCGGCGTCACGGCCGAAACCTCGTCTGCTCGATGGGCTTGACCTTCCGCGTTCTGAGGATCCTGGGGACGCTGCGGTCGCGTGAGACCTCCCTGCCCGAAGCCGCGCTGGCCTGTCGGGCTCGCTATTCGTGGCGCCGCCGCGGCTGCACGAGGAGACTCCGGCGAGGTCGGGGCGGTAGACTCGACGGTCGCGTTTGGACGTGGCCCGTCCGAGGCGGCGGGCGCATGGTGATGCGGACGACCGTGATGGCGCCGGCTCATCGGCCGGCTGGTCCGGGAACGTGGCCCCGGTCCGGTAGTGCAGCGTCGCCAGGACGCCGTGAGATGGTGGTCATGCGATCTCGGACGGTTATGACGGCACGCATCGGGCGCGTCCCGTCGGCAGATGATACCGCAGGGGCTCAACGGAGCCAGGCCCCGATCCGAGATCGTGTCAGCCGACCAGGATCGCGTCGAGACCGGCCTGTGCGGTAAGGCGGCGCGCGGCGGTCAGACGCTGGGTGATGCGTGTGTCGGGAATCGTGGGGCGCGTCGTGATCATGCCCCTGGCTCCGCTACGTCCTGCGCGACCGGGTCCCGCGCCACCGGATCCGGCTCGGCCAGCCAGGCACCGATCTGGCGCGGGCCGTCCTCGAACAGGCGCCGATAGGGATGGACGCGGTCGGCTCCGGCAGCCAGCGCACGATTCCGGAGCTCGCGGTCATCATGCTGGCCGACGGCCAGTACGGGGCGACCAGCCGCACTGGCCGTGGCGAAGGCCGCGACGCCATCGTAGGCGCGGGCGGTCAGGTCCACGACCGCACCATCTACGTTGGGCAGCGCCGCCTCCAGGGCGGCGGCCGAGCGGACCGGCACGGGAGTGGCGCCGGCGCCGCGTACCAGCTCGGCCAGCCTGGTGGCCCAGATCAGGTCGTCTGCCAGGATGGCGATCCACTTCGTCAGCTGAGGGTCTCCGCGAGGTGATGGAAGACGTCTCGGGCCGTGACCACTCCGGTCGGGCGACCGTCCTCGATGATCGGAATATGGCGGAAGCCGCCGACCGCCATCTTGTGGATGGCCAGGGCAATCGGGTCGTCGTGGCGCAGGACGACCGGATCGGCGGTCATGAAGTCTCGCACGTGGAAGGCGGCGAGGTGCTTGCCGGCCGCCTTCACGACGGCGTCGCGGTCGGTGAAGATGCCGACCAGGCGATCCTGCACGGTCACCAGCACGCAGTCCGTCTCCATTTCCTGCATGCGGGCGATGACCACGTCGACCGGCGTATCCGGCCCAGCGGTCAGCGGCGGCGGCGCGCCCAGCGCGTCGAGATGCTCGCCAAGGAGACGGCCCTGGAATGACAGGGCGGGTTGCGGGATGTCGTGGCCGGCCATGTCCGCGCCGCAGTTGTCACAGACCTCGGCCCCTGACAGATTGTCGACTCCGCAGACCGGACAGCGCATGACTCGCTCCTCTCCCCGCTCGTGGTCTACTCGACCGTCCAGGTCTCGCCGCCGTTGAGGACCTTCTCAAGGTCGCCGGCGCCATCGCGGGCGATGGCCGCCGCCAGCTGGTCCTCGATCAACCGGTCGTGGGTCGGGCGGGAGACCGCCCGGAGCACGCCGACCGGCACCGGATAATCCGGCCAGAACATGCGCGACAGCATCAGCGCGAGGTAGGGCTCCTCCGCCCCTTCGTCATGGACCAGCAGGTCCGCTTCGGTGACGCCGTTCTCACCGATCGCGACGACCTCGGGATGGAGGCCGCTCAGGCGGATCCCCTTGTTGCGGTCCTTGCCGAAGATCATCGGCTTGCCATGCTCCAGGACGAGCATCCGGTCCTCGCGGACCTCGCGGTCGGTGAAGTCGCGCCATGCCCCGTCGTTGAAGATGTTGCAGTTCTGGAGGACTTCCACGAACGACGAGCCCTTGTGCCGGCCGGATCGCTCCAGGGTCGCCTGGATGTGCTCGGTGTGGGTATCGACCGAGCGGGCGACAAACGACGCCTCTGCCGCGAGTGCGACGGTCAGCGGCATGATCGGGGTGTCGACCGTGCCTGCCGGCGTCGACTTGGTCCGCTTGCCGAACTCCGACGTCGGCGAGGCCTGACCCTTGGTCAGCCCATAGATCCGGTTGTTGAACATGATCATGTTGATGTCGACGTTGCGGCGCATCGAGTGGAGCACATGATTGCCCCCGATCGACAGCGCGTCGCCGTCCCCGGTGATGACCCAGACCATCAGGTCCGGCCGGGCCGCCTTGAGGCCCGTGGCCAGGGTGGGCGCGCGCCCGTGGATCGTGTGGAACCCGTAGGTATTCATGTAGTACGGGAATAGGCTCGAACAGCCGATTCCCGCCACGAATACGATCTTTTCTCGCGGGATGACGAGCTCGGGCATGAGCTTCTGAACGGCGTTGAGGATCGAGTAGTCGCCGCAGCCCGGACA
>JBKKDW010000117.1:0-3404 GCA_046708025.1 Candidatus Limnocylindrales bacterium | reverse complement strand
GTTCACCCGTGAATGGAACGAGGGGGCGACGCCGTTCAAGTGGGTGAAGAACGCTGACGAGATCCTCGCCAAGGCCGTACGCAAGACGCAAGCCGATTCCGGCGCGCGACACTAGCGAGGCCGAGCGTGACCGCCGTCGCCCGCCCGAGCTCGACCGTTGGGCGGGTCGTCGAACACCGCTGGCTCGCCTACCGGCGTACCTTCCGTTCGACCATCTTTACCTCGTTCCTGACGCCGATCCTGTTCCTGACGGCAATGGGCCTGGGGCTCGGTTCATATGTCTCGGACTCGGCGATCGACGACCTGGGCGGAGTTCCGTACCTCTTGTTCCTCGCGCCCGGCCTGCTCGCCGCGAATGCGATGCAGGTCGCCTCGTTCGAGGCGACCTATCCGATCATGAGCGGCCTGGTCTGGCAGAAGATCTTCCACGCGATGTATGCGACCCCGATATCGCCTCGTGACATCGCCCTCGGCAACCTGGTCTGGGTGGCCGCCAGGCTAACCCTCGTCTCGGCCGTGTTCGTCGTGGTGATCGCGCTGTTCGGGGCGGCCAGGTCGCCGCTGGTGGTGCTTGCCATTCCGGCCGCTGTCCTGACCGGGATGGCCTTCGCCGCTCCGATCGCGGCGTACGCGGCGACCCAGAAGACGCCAAACAACTTCGCGGCGATCTTCCGCTTCGGGGTAACCCCGCTGTTCCTGTTCTCCGGAACGTTCTTTCCGCTCAGCTCCATGCCCGAGGTGTTGCATCCGCTGGCCTGGGTCACGCCGCTGTACCACGGCGCGGAGCTCACCCGCGGGCTGTCGCTGGGCTCGATCGCCAACGATCCGCTGGTCGCGATCGTGCACGTCGTCGTGCTGCTCGGGTTCACCCTGGTCGGGTCGCTGGTCATGATCCGCACGATCGAACGCCGCCTGGTCGGCGGATGATCACGCTGCGGGTCACGCCCGGCCTCGTCCTTGGCAGCCGCCGGTCCGCGCGCCTGATCGAGCGCAACCTGTACGTCTACAAGCACGGCTGGATGATCATCCTGTCGGGCTTCTTCGAGCCGCTCTTCTATCTGCTCGGGATCGGTTTCGGACTGGGCGTCCTGATCGGATCGATCGCAGGACCCGCCGGCGAGCCGATCAGCTACCAGCTGTTCGTGGCCCCCGCCCTGCTGGCCAGCGCGGCGATGAACGGCGCGATCACCGAGAGCACGTTCAACTTCTTCTTCAAGCTCAACTACAACAAGACGTTCGCGTCCATCCTCGCGACGCCATTGTCGCCGGGTGACATCGCGCTGGGCGAGCTGGGCTGGGCGTTGATTCGGGGCGGGCTCTATGCGCTCGGGTTCATGGGCGTGATGGTCGCCCTGGGCCTGGTCGTGTCGCCCTGGGTTGTCCTGGCGTTCCCGGCCGCATTGCTCCTCGGCTTCGCGTTCGGGGCCGTGGGGATGGCGGCGACCTCGTTCATGAAGACATGGCAGGACTTCGATCTCATCCAGTTGGTCGTGCTGCCGATGTTCCTGTTCTCGGGCACGTTCTATCCGCTCGACGCCTACCCGGAGGCGCTTCGGCTGATCGTCCAGCTGACCCCGCTCTACCAGGGCGTCGAGCTGATCCGTTCGCTGACGGTCGGCGCCATCTCGCCGGCGCTCCTGGTCCACGTTGCCTATCTCGTGGTGATGGGGACCGTGGGGCTGGTCATCACCTCGCGCCGGATCGACAAGCTGCTGCTCAAGTAGGGGAGCGGTTCGGGGTCGGCTGGGATCGAAACCCGTATCCTTCGCGCTTGATGGCCACCACCGAACGCGACTACTACGAGGTCCTGGGCATCGAGCGCACGGCGACGGATGCCGAGATCAAGGGCGCCTATCGCAAGCTCGCCCAGCAATGGCACCCGGACGTCAACGCCGACCCGACCGCGCACGACCGATTCACCGAGATCAATGAGGCATACCAGGTGCTCTCCGATGCCGAGCGGCGAGGCCGCTACGACACGTTCGGACGGGCCGGGCCGGGCGGATCGGGGGCGGGAGCCGGGTTCGAGGGATTCGGTGGCTTCAGCGATATCTTCGACGCCTTCTTCGGTGGCAGCGCGGGGGCTGGCTCGGCTCGACACGGCCGGCCGCAGCCGGGTGCCGATCTTCGCTATGACCTCCGGATCACGTTCGAGGAGGCGGTCAAGGGCACCGACAAGGAGATCGAGTTCTCGGTCCTCCAGCGCTGCGAGACCTGCCACGGCAGCGGTGCCCAGGCCGGCACCGAGCCGATCGTCTGTCCCGCCTGCAGTGGTCGGGGCGAGGTCCGGTCTGTCCGCCAGACGATGCTCGGCCAGATGGTCAACGTCAGCGCCTGCCCACGCTGCCGGGGCGAAGGCCGGATCGTGGAATCGCCGTGCGCCACCTGCCGCGGCGACGGCCGGACGGAGCGGCGCCGGGCCATCCGCGTGTCGATTCCGGCCGGGATCGACGAGGGCCACCAGATCCGGCTCTCGGGCGATGGCGAGGTCGGGCCCCGCGGCGGGGCGGCTGGCAGCCTGTATGTCGCGGTCCACGTCCAGCCCCATCCGTCCCTGAAACGCGAGGGGACCGAGTTGTTCTACGAGGCGGCGGTATCGATTGCGCAGGCGGCGCTTGGTACGCGGATCACCATTCCGACCGTGGACGGCGACGAGGAAATCGAGATCAAGCCGGGGACCCAGCCGAACACCGAGATTCGGCTGCGTGGCAAGGGCGTCCCGCACGTGCGGCGCACGGGTGCTCGAGGCGATCTTCATGTGCTGGTGGACGTGATCGTGCCGACCAAGCTCTCCCGCAAGGGCCGCGAGCTGCTCGCCGCGTACGCCGAGGAAGCCGGTGAATCCGTCGGGTCGGGGAGCGGCGGGCTGCGCGAGAAGCTAGGACTGGGTTGAGCGGCGCTCGTACCCGGTCGGCGCCGAGTCCGCCCGCCCGCGCCGCGCCGTCAAGCGGAGCGTGGCTCGAGCTGGCGGTCGAAGCCGACGTCGAGGCAGTCGAGGCCATCAGCGAGCTCCTGGGCCGGGCGGCGCCGGGCGGGACGTCCGTCGAGCCGGGATTCGAGCTGATCGACGAGGGCCTTGGCGCCCGACCCGACCCGACCCGACCAGCCATCGTCCGGGCCTACCTGCCGGCCCGTGACCGAGC
This sequence comes from Candidatus Limnocylindrales bacterium, assembly GCA_046708025.1. Lineage (GTDB taxonomy): Bacteria > Chloroflexota > Limnocylindria > Limnocylindrales > CSP1-4 > SPCO01. The sequence goes on along the minus strand of JBKKDW010000117.1, from coordinate 261 downwards.
CGTTGCCGACCGCGCTGTTGCCATCGTCGCCGAAGCGCTTGGCCATCTCCAGGCCTTCGGGCTCCGCCCGATCGGGGAGTTGCGGACGCGGCTCGTCGACGAGGCGGATTGGGCGGGGGCCTGGAAGGCGCACTTTCCGGTCCTCCGCGTCGGCCGCCGGCTGGTCGTTCGGCCAACCTGGCGACGGCACCGGCGCCCCGGCCCCGCTGTCGGGCGGGGGGGGGGGCCCGGGACTGTGTCGTATTAACAAGACCGCGCCCC